>JAICSG010000899.1 GCA_025937035.1 Thermoanaerobaculia bacterium
GGACGAGCTCCGGCGAGCAGAGATAGACCCACTCCCCCAGGCCCGGAATCCGCGCCGCGAAAATGTCGCCGCACTCGCGGAAGGAGTCCGCGTAGAATTGCATGGTATTTTTGACAAAAAGCAGCGAATGCGAGAACAGCGATCCCTTGGGGCGCGGGATCTCAGACGACGGTTTCATCCTGCTCCTCTCCCTCTCTGAACGGTGGTCCCTGACGTGGGCCAGACTATAGAGTGCCCAGCGCGGCGCGAAAGCGGACCTCTCTCGGCGGGCTCCCTTTCCCCCGCTTTCGACACTCTAGGAGTGTGCTTCTCGCAGAAGGGTTGACCGCATGAGCCATCAGCGCCCCACGCGCCTCCTGAACCGCGACTTCCTGCTGCTCTGGCAAGGCCAGTTCGTGAGCATGCTGGGGTCGCAGGCCTTCTCCGTGGCGATGATCTTCTGGATCAAGCGCCAGACCGACTCGGCGTCGCTGCTGGGGCTCGGCATGCTGTCGCAGTGGGTGCCGGCGATCCTGCTGGGTCCGTTCGGCGGCACCCTGGCCGACCGCATGCCGCGGCGGATGATCCTGATCCTGTCCGACCTGGTGCGCGGCGCCGCGGCGCTCTCGCTCGCCGCCCTGGTGCTGCTGGAGCCGGGGCGCTCGGGGACGATCCTGCTCTGGCTGCTGATCCTCTCCGCGGTGATGGGGGTGGGCGACGCCTTCTTCCGGCCGGCGATCAGCGCCTCGATTCCGGACCTGGTGCCGGAGAGCGAGGTGACCCGCGCCAACTCCGCGAACCGGCTGGCGCTCGATCTCTCCACCTTCCTGGGCCAGGGCTCGGGCGGCGTGCTCTTCCGTCTGATCGGCCCCGGCGTCCTCTTCCTGGTCGACGGCCTGAGCTACGTCTTCTCGGCGATCTCCGAGGCCTTCGTACGCTTTCCACCGGCGCCTCCCGTCCCCAAGACGGCCGGCTGGCGCGAGGCTGGAGCCAACTACTGGCGCGAGCTCAAGGCCGGGCTGCGCTACGTGGCGACCCGCCGGGGGCTGCGTTACATCCTCTTCCTCTCGCCGCTGGAGAACTTCTTCGCGATCACGATCGTGGTCCTCCTCCCCTTCTTCATCGAGGACTTCCTGCATGTGAAGCCGGACTGGTACGGCTTTCTGATCGCGGCCTTCGGCGCCGGCTCGTTCCTGGGCAGCATCACCGCGGGGGCCACCAACCTCAAGGGACCTCGGCGGGCCTGGGCTTACCTGGCCTGCGCGCTGGGGGTCGGCCCGCTGGCGGTCGCCTTCGGCTTCGTCCGTTCCCCCTGGCCGGCGATGGGGCTGCTGTTCGGCGCGGGGCTGCTGATGGGCTTCAACACCATCCACGCCCTGAGCCTGGCGCAGGTCACCACTCCGCCCGAGCTCCGGGGTCGCGTGCTCGGCCTCTTCGAGACCCTGGGGCTCAGCACCATGCCGATCGCGGCGGGCACGGCGGGCATCGTGGCCGACCTCCTCCACCGCAACATTCCGCTCGTCTACTGGGGCTGCGGCGTGGGCCTGGCCGCCGTGGCCCTGGTGCAGATCCTGAAGCCCGAGGTCCGCGAGATCCTGGCCCATGAGGCCGCGCCGGAGGAGGTGGCGGCGGGGGCGGTGGAGAGTGTGGCGGGGTGAGTCTTCTCCCGCTGACTCATCCGTAACCAGGACCTTAGCCGCGGAGAGGGCGGAGCCGCAACCTGGAGCACCGCCTCCTCCGCCCTGCCTAAAGATCGCCTCGGATGGTTTCACATGCTATGGTGGTTCTTTCAGAAAGAAATTGACCAGAGCTGGAGAGACGGATGACCCTTCGTTCCGTGAATGGGGCCGGGAACCGTACGAATGCGCCAGCTGACGCGGCGGAGGGGCCGGGCGCCGGCGGGCGCGTGCGGGTCTTCGTGTCGTCGCCGGGAGACGTGGGGGAGGAACGCGCCATCGTCCTCCAAGTGTTACAGCGGCTGGCCGGGGAGCTCAGCGCGCGAGGAGCGGTCGAGCCGGTCTTCTGGGAGCACGAGCCGCTGCTCGCCACGGCGAGTTTCCAGGAGCAGATCACCCGCCCTTCGGAGTGCGAGGTCACGATCGTCATCCTGTGGTCACGGTTGGGTACGCGGTTGCCCGCCCACATCACCCGGCCTGACGGCACGACCTACGCCTCCGGCACCGAGTTCGAGCTTGAGGACGCGGCTGCCGCCTTCAACCGGACGGGCAAGCACCACCTCCTCGTCTACCGCAAGACGGCCGATCCACAGGTGAGCCTGAGCGACGAGCGGGCCCTGCTCGCCCGGCTGGAACAGAAGCGGGCGCTCGACGAGCTCTTTGCGCGCTGGTTCCAGGGCGAGGGTGGGGCGGTCCTCAAGGCGGCCTTCCACCCCTTCAGCGACCCGGCGGAGCTCGAAA
>JAICSG010000630.1 GCA_025937035.1 Thermoanaerobaculia bacterium
CCCCTTGCCCACCGGGACGCGGGCCTTCGGCACCATCCCGCCCGAGGAGACGTCGATCAAATCGATACCCAGCTCCTTCAATCGACGCGCAAGCACAACGGATTGATCCAGGTCCCAACCGCCGTCCACCCAGTCGGTCGCCGAGATGCGCACGAAGAGCGGCAGCTCCTCCGGCATGGCATCGCGCACCCGCCCGGCCACCCGCAGGGTCAGGCGCATCCGGTTCTCCAGGCTGCCGCCGTAGCGGTCCTCCCGATGGTTGCTCAGCGGCGAGAGGAACTGATGGAGCAGATAGCCGTGGGCCGCGTGGATCTCGATCACCCGGAACCCCGCCGCCAAGGCGCGCCGGGAGGCGGCCTCGAAGGCGTCCACCACCGCGTCGATCCCCGCCTCGTCCAGCGCCACCGGCACCGGGCTCCCCTCGGCGAATGGAATGGGGCTGGGCCCCACCACGGTCCATCCGCCCTCCTCGGGCTTCAGGATCGGGCCGCCCCCTTTCCAAGGCGGCAGGGTGCTGGCCTTGCGCCCCGCATGGGCCAGTTGGATGCCCGCCACCGCGCCCTGGTCGTGGACGAACCGGGCGACGCGGGCCAGCGGCTCGACGTGCGCGTCGCTCCAGATCCCTAAGTCCGCCGGAGAGATCCGGCCGTCCCGGGTCACCCCCGTAGCCTCCACCACGATCAGAGCCGCCCCGCCCACCGCCCGGCTGCCGAGGTGGACCAGATGCCAGTCGTTGCACATCCCCTCCTCGGCGCTGTACTGGCACATGGGGGACATGACAATCCGGTTGCGGAGGGTCACGCCGCGGAGGGTCAGCGGGGTGAGGAGGATGGGGGAGTCGGCAGGCCGGGAGCTCATGCCGGCATGCTATCGCAGGGATCTGGAAGGCGAGAGACGGGGGCGGCCCCGGAGGACCGCCCCTGAAGACGAGGCCTGTCAGGCGGTACGGCGACGGCGCAGGAGGAGCTTCATCGCGGCCAGGGCGAGGCCCAGGATGAGGGCGACGAGCCCGGCGTCGTTCAGGGTCGGGATCGGCATCGGAGGAGCGAACGCGAAGTTCACGATCTGCCCCTGCTCCGTCCCGGTCGTGCACTGCAGCGCGTTCGCGGGGACCGGGGAGGCGGCGAGCTGCGCGGACTTCGCAGCGGCGGCCGCCTTGCTCGGCTGGACGACGGCGAAGTTGGCGATGATCTTCGTCTCACCCGGATTCAGGGTGAAGGTGTAGCCCCAGAAGGGGTTGTCGTCGCCATTGGCGAAGTTGATGCCGGCGAGCTGGACGGGCGCCCCCGGGCCCTGGAACACGTGGCCCAGACGGGGGTCCGACGACGTCGTGCCGCTGTAGTTCTGGAAGGTCGTGACCCAGGTGTCGGTCGTCTCGGCGCTCGCGTTGCCGTTCGAGCTGGTGACGATGACGGTGTTCGAGTCCGAGCCCAGGTTGTTGGCGATCACCGCGGTGAGCGTCACCGGCGAGGAGCCCGTGTTCTTGAAGTAGTTGAGCCAGCGGGCGAAGGAGTCGTTGTCGGGGACGAACACCTTGCGCCACATCTGGACGTTCAGGCTGGCCACGGTCTGGACCGGGAACACCACCTGGCGGTTGACCCCGGAGGTGGCGCCCGTGCACTCCGTGGTCGCCGGGCCGTTCTTGTTGTAGATGACGAAATTTTCGTTGTCCGTCTCGCAGGTGGCGACGGTGTTGTTGAGGCTCAGGCAGAGGGTGTTGTAGCCGTCATAGGCGTCGTTGAGCGTCGAGCTCACCGTGCCGCCGTTGAGGGTCGTGGCCGCCACCGCGTGGGTGTAGCTGGCCTCCGACATCGCCCCCGAGGCCGAGCTGGAGGTCGAGAAGGTGATGTCCGTGTTGATGAAGTACTTGACGCCCGTGTTGTCGATCAGCGCCTGCGAGCCGGTCGCCTTCTGGGAGGCTCCGCGGCGCGCGTGATCCGGCTTCGCCTTGGCCGGGAAATCGTGGGCGAGCGACTTGCGCTCCACCAGGGAGACGTCCGCCGAGGCGGCGGTCGCGGTGAGCAGGGCCAGAGTCAGGAACGCCAGGGTTCTCTTGGTCATGGCAGCGGTTTCTCTCCTCCTCCGTACCGCTCGCCTGTAGAATGCGAGCGGGATTTCGAGACGTACAGGATGGCAACTGAGCGATGAATCGCCTGATATTAACGCAACTTACCCGCGTTTGGGGAGCCCCTTTTTCCGTCTGCTCGCGACGAGCCCTGCCGGCGCTGCTGGCGCTGGCCCTCTGCGGCTGCTCCCGGCCGGCCCCGAACGTGCTTCTCGTCACTCTGGACACCACCCGGGCCGACCACATCGGCTGCTACGGGTTCCCTCTGGCCCGCACGCCGCGTCTCGACCGGCTGGCCCGGGAGGGGGTACGCTGCGCCAACGCCACCACCGCCGCTCCGATCACCCTGCCCTCGCACTCGACGATCCTGACCGGCCTCTATCCGCCGGCCCACGGCGTGCGCGACAACGGCACCTACGCCCTGGGGGACGACGCCGTCACCCTGGCCGAGCGGCTGAAGGCCAGGGGCTACCGCACCCAGGCCTTCGTCTCGGCCCTGGTCCTCAACCGGCGCTACGGCCTGGCCCAGGGCTTCGACGGCTACGACGACAACCTCTGGACCGAGGAGGAGGCGAAGCTCTTCATGATCCGCTCCCGGCCGGGGCCGAAGACCGCGGCGCTGGCCGCCAACTGGCTGGACCGCTGGGCCAGGGAGGGGGCACCCAAGACCCGGAAGCCGTTCTTCCTCTGGATGCACCTCTTCGACGCCCACCAGCCCTACCGGCTGGCCGGCGCGGACCGCGCCCTCTCGCCGTCCGCCTACGACGCCGAGATCGGGGTGCTCGACCAGTCGGTGGGCCGGGTCCTCGACAAGCTCCAGAAGCTCGGGGTGCTCGATGACACCCTGGTCATCGTCACCGCCGACCACGGAGAGAGCCTGGGCGAGCACGGCGAGAAGACCCACGCGGTCTTCATCTACGACGCCACCGTGCGGATCCCGCTCCTTATGCGATTCCCGCGCGCCCTGCCGCGCGGCAAGGTCTACGAGGGGCCGGTGCGCTCGGTCGATCTGGTGCCCACGATCCTCGCCGCCCTGAAGCTCCCGGGCGGCAAGGAGACTCAGGGGACCAACCTCCTCCCGGCCCTCGCGGGCGAGGCGCCGCCGCCCGACCTGCCGCAGTACTCGGAGTCGCTCCTCTCCGAGGTGGGCTTCGGCATGGCGCCGCTCTACGGGGTCCGGCACGGGGGATACAAGTGGGTGCGGGCGCCCAAGCCCGAGGTCTACGACCTGAAGCGCGATCCGAAGGAGCTCCGGAACCTCTATCCGGCGGAGGCCCGGCGCGGCGCCCAACTCGACCGCGAGCTCCAGGCGGTGCTCGACGACAGCCAGCGGCGCGCCCTCAATCCCCAGAAGAGC
>JAICSG010001112.1 GCA_025937035.1 Thermoanaerobaculia bacterium
GCTGGCCCTGCACGCGGGGGCTTATCCCGACCCCGCCACCGGCGCGCTGCTGACGCCGATCTATCAATCCACCACCTACGTGGTGGAGGCCGTGGGGAAAGACAAGGGGTACACCTACTCCCGCACGGCGAACCCCACCGTCACCGCCCTGGAGCGGCGGCTGGCGGCGCTGGAGGGGGCCGAGCATTGCGTCTGTTTCGGCACCGGCCTCGGGGCCACCGCCGCGCTCGCCCTCGCCCTGCTGCAGTCCGGCGACCGCGCCGTGCTCTCCGACGTGGTCTACGGCGGCACCGTCCGCCTGTTCCGGCAGGTCCTCTCCAAATTCGGCGTCGAGGCCGACTTCGTGGACACCTCCGATCCCCTGGCTCTGCAGGAGGCCCTCCGCCGCCCCGCGCGGCTGCTGTTCATCGAGACGCCCGCCAATCCCACCCTCAAGCTCACCGACATCGAGATCGCCGCGCGCCTCGGCCACGCCGCGGGCGCCGTGGTAGTGGTGGACAACACCCTGCACACGCCGGTGCTCCAGCGCCCGCTCGACCTCGGGGCGGACATCGCCCTCCACTCGACCACCAAATTCATCGAGGGGCACAACGCCACCCTGGGCGGCGCCCTGATCACCCGCGACGCCGGGCTGCGGGAGGAGCTTTTCTTCCTGCGCAACGCCATCGGGGCCATCCAGTCGCCGTTCAACGCCTGGCTCACCCTGCAAGGGGTGAAGACCCTGCCGCTGCGCATGGAGCGCCACTCGGCCAACGCCCTCGAGGTGGCCCGTTTCCTGGAAGGGCATCCGAAGGTGACGAAGATCTATTACCCGGGGCTCGAATCGTTCCCGCAATACGAGCTCGCCCGCCGGCAGCAGAAGACCGGCGGCGCGCTGATGGCCTTCGAGGTCGAGGGCGGCGTCGAGGCCGGCACCCGGGTGATGAACAGCGTCCGCCTCTGCTCCCTGGCCGAGAACCTCGGCGCCGCCGAGACCCTGGTCACCCACCCGGCCTCGATGACCCACGCCGCCGTGCCGCTCGAGCAGCGGCTGGCGACCGGCATCACCGACGGCCTCATCCGGATCTCCGTCGGGCTCGAAAACCCCGGCGACATCATCGAGGACCTGCGCCGCGCTTTGGAGGCGGCGTGAGACTCACTGACCCTGAAAGGAGAATAAAAATGTTAAATCCATCCCCCACGACGATCCTGAAGCTCACCACCCCCGCCCTGCGCTCCGAATCCGACCTGCCCCGGGCCGCGCACGAGATCTATCGCGAATGGCGGCGGGGCCGCCGCGTGCTGGCGGTGGTCCCGGCCTTCGGGTGTACCAGCGACGACCTGCTGAAGCGAGCCGAGCAGTTGGGCCTGCCGCCGCAACGGGAGGGGCTGGCCGCCCTGCTGGGAACGGGTGAGACGGCCGCCGCCGCTCTCCTGACGCTCGCCCTCGACCGCTCCGGCATCCCCGCCACCCTTCTCGATCCCACCCAGATCGCCCTGATCACGGACGGCGATCCGCTCGCCGCCGACCCCGTCTCCGTGGACGCCCCCTATCTCCGGGACGAGCTCAAGCGTGCCGTGGTGGTGATTCCCAACTCGGTGGGACGGGACCGCGCCGGCCGGCCGACCCGCCTCGGCCGGGGTGGCCTGGACCGCTTTCTCGCCCGCGCGCTGGACGCCTCCTTGCGCGAGATCGGGCCGGCCGATCTGCCGCGCCGCCCCCTGCGCGTGGCCCTGCTCGGCTGCGGCACCGTGGGTGGCGGAGTCCTGGCGCGCCTGCTGGCCTCCCCTGAGCTCTTCCGGGTCACCGGCGTGGCGGTCCGGAGCCTCGACCGCATCCGCGTCCCCGCC
>JAICSG010000495.1 GCA_025937035.1 Thermoanaerobaculia bacterium
CGGCAAGCACCACCACCTGAAATGCCCGCGGGGAGCCCGGCCACGCCGCGCCGGCGAGGAGAATGGCCGCGATCAGGACGGGGGGGAGGAGGCGGGCCGACATAAGGGGCGGATCTTACTGCAATGCCCGGGATCAATCCCGGGCGGTCCGGAACGCCTCCGCCGTCTCTCCCGCCGCCCGCCTCCAATCGAATTCCCGCGCCCGTGCCCGCCCTTTCCGCCGCATCTCCTCTCTCAAGCTCCCATCCGCCAGCAGCTCCGAGATCAGGTCCGCCCAGAGGTCCGGCCGGTCTGGGGGAGCATAGAGGGCGGCGTCGCCGGCCACCTCGCGCAGCACGGGCAGATCGCTGGCCACCAGCGGCGCTCCCGCCTGGAGGGCCTCGATGGCGGGGAGGCCGAAGCCTTCATAGAAGGAGGGGAGCGCCACGAGCTCGGCTCCGGCGTAGAGAGCGGCCAGCTCGCCGGGGCCCACGTATCCGAGATGGACCGCCCACCCCTCCCGGGCCGCCGCGGCGATCTCCTGCCGGACCGCCTCCGCCTTCCATCCCCAGCCGCCGCAGAGCACCAGCGGCGGCGGATCGATCCCGCGCGCCCGCAACAGCCGCCAAGCCGCGAGCAGGGTGGGAACGTTCTTGCGCGGCTCCACCGTCCCCACGTGCAGGGCGTAGCGCGCGGGTGTCCCCGCCGGCAGGGGCGCGGGCGCGGTTTCGGCCAGCACGCCCGTGCCGTGGTGGATCGCCCGCACCCGGTCCGGTGAGACGCCGATTTCGATCATCTCCCGCCGCACCGCCTCGGAGGGGGCGATCAGGAGATCCGCCTCGAAGAGCGTTCGCTCCAGGCGCTCCCGTAGGGCTTCGGCGGAATCCGGGCGCACCGCCCAGGGGACCTTGAGCAGCCCGAGATCGTGAACGGTCGCCACCCGGGCCCCCCGGGCGAAGCGGAAGAGCGGGGGGAAGAGGTAGTTCGGCCCGAAGAGCACCTGATTGCCGTCCGCCGCCATCAGCAGCGGAGCCAGCCGGCGGAGGATCTGATTGGCCCGCCACGGCGGCACCACCAGGCCGTCCGGCGCCTCGTAGACCACCCGCTCGATCGCGGGACCCGGAGGGAACGCCACCACCGGCCGGGGAGCCCCGGGATCCGACTCGACCAGGCTCTGCCCATAGAGCCGCAGCCGCAGGTCGTCCCGGTCCGCCAGATGGACCAGGATCTGATGGAGATACCAGCCCACCCCGGTCAGCGCCTCGTAGAACGAGTTGACGTCCACCGCCACCGTCAGGCGAGGCTCTGCCCGGCGGCGGCGGATCTGGCCCGCGACCTCCCGCAGCCAGAGGAAGGTCCGGCGCAGACGGCGGGGGGAGCCGAAGCGGAGGAGGGCGCGGAGGGGTTTCAAGGTTGGAGTCCCCGACGAGCCGGTATGGAACCGTAGAGACGTCCCAGCCCGTTCACCTCGACGTCGGCAGGCCACAAAGGGCGGGACGTCTCCCTCCCGAGGGCACCCACGTTCCCTACACGCATCGATCGGATCGAAATCGCGCTCCGGCGAGGCGAGGCTCCCGGCAGGGAATGCCCTCCGAAGAGACGTCCCGCCTTCGGTGGCCTGCCGACGTCGAGGTGAACGGGCTGGGACGTCTCTACGGTTCCTCGCCTCCGGTGGGAATGGCCGGAACCGGACGCTCGCGATTTTTCCCTCATGCCGCCGAGAGTGTATCGTTGCGCGGTCCTGACCCGGTCTATACCGTTTTCCGACCATGCGCCCCCGTCCCCTACCCCTCGTCTGCCTGGCGCTGCTCCTCCTCGCCCTGGCCTGGGGGCTTGCCGGCCGGCGGGGTCCGCTGCCGGCCGGCGACGAGGCCACCTCCGTCCTGATGGTCCAGAGCCTCTGGCACGATCACGACCTCACGTACCGGCAGGCGGATCTCGACCGCGCCGAGGCGCTCTGGGCGGGCGGACCGGCCGGCCTCACCCTCTTTACCAACGACGGCGGGAAAACCCCGCGCTACGGCCAACCCATCGCCTATCCTCTGGCGGCGCTGCCGTTCTACGCGGTTTTCGGTGTGCGGGGGATCGCTCTGCTCAACATAGCCCTCTTCCTTGCCATGGCGATCGCGGCCCTCTGGCTGCTCGCCGAGGGCGCCGGAGCCCCGCTCCTCGTCGCCGGCTTCTTCTTCGCCTCGGCGGCCTTTGCCTATGCCTTCCGCCTGGAGCCGGACATCTTCCTCATGGCTTGCGTCTTCTTCCCCCTGCTCGCCTGGCGCCGTCTGGAAAGGCAAAGCCTCGCGCTCTTCACCGGAGCGGGGATCCTGCTCGGCGCGGCCGTGACGGCGAGCCCGCTCCTCGGCCTGCTCGGCCTGCCCATCCTGATCGATCTCGCGATGCGGCGCCGCTGGCGCGGCCTCGCGGCCTTCGTGGCCGGAATCCTCCTCGCGGTGGGTCTCCTCGCCCTGATCCAGCGGGTGGGCACGGGAGAGTGGAGCGCCTTCGGCGGAGCCCAGCGGCGCACCTTCGACACCGAATTTCCGCTCGAAAGCCCGCGCGACCTCTGGCAGGGGTACCGGGCGCAGGAGGTTTCTCCAGGGATCGCCACCGGCCTGCGGCTCCTGCCGCGCAACCTCCTCTACCTCCTCGCCGGCCGCTTCACGGGGCTCCTCCCCTATCTCCCGTTCGCCCTCTTCGCCCTGATCCTCTATCTGTTCGGACGGAAGGACCGCCCGCGAAATCTCCTGACGGCCGCCCTGCTGCTGTACGCGGGGCTCGTCCTGATCCTGAATCCCCACGATTTCGCGGGTGCCCCCGGCTTCCTCGGCAGCCGTTCTCTCGCGCTCGTCTACCCGGCGTTCCTCTTTCTGCCGCGCCGCCTGGACGCCCGCCGGAGCCTCGTCTTCCCCTACCTCGCCGCCGGCCTCTGGACCGCCGTGGCCCTTCTTCAGGCTCCACTCCACACGGCGACCTCCACCTTTCAGAGGCTGCCGCTGGAGCTGACCCTGATTCCCGGTGACCATCTCCCGGGCTACACCGCCCAGACCTGGGGGGACGCCGTCTGGATCGTGCCGCGGGACGCCTTCTTCGTGGAGGAGCGCCATCCGCACGGCGTCTGGGTGCGCGGCGGGACGCGCTCGGAGGTGATCGTCGTCTCCCCGAAGCCTCTCTCCCGGCTCGCCTTCACGGTCTACTCCCTCTCGGCGGCCAACGTCCTGACCCTCGACAGCGGCGCCGACCGGCTGATCGTGCGATTCGACACTGAGGGAAAGCGCGAAGGCACCCCAGTCGACCTCGCCCTCTCGCCCGCGGCCCGCGACCTCGGCTTCTTCCCGGCCGGCCGCGAGCTCTACTACCGCTTCACCCTGGAGACCACCGCCGGCCTCGTCCCCGCGCGCGTCGACCCCAAGAGCCACGATCCGCGAGATCTCGGCGTCTTCCTCGGCTTCACGGGGGAAGGGCCGTAGGCCGGTCCGGACGAGCCGGACCGCGGTCCGAAAGGCTCGGACCCAGGTCCGGAGCCGCGGCTCGTCGCGAGGGCTGGGCCGGAACGTGTTCTATGATCGCTCCCGCATGTCCGAGCCTGCCGCCCCCCCGCCGGAAGACCTCCGCGTCGCCGAGGTCCTCCAGAAAATCCGCTCCGGCGTGCGCCAGCGCCGCGCCGAGTCGACCACCCTAGCCGGCGGAGGCGAGGAGACGCGCGGCGGCCTGCTGACCTTGAAACAGCGGGAGTACGTCCAGGAGCCGGTCGCCTTCTCCCACCGGCCAGGGCTGGGACGCTTCATCGTCCTCACCCGCAAGGCGTTCTACAAGCTGTTTCTCAAGTGGTTTACGCGGCCGGTGCTGGAGCAGCAGAACGGCTTCAATCAGGCGGCGGCGCGGCTGATCGAGGATCTGGTCGAGTCGCAGGAACGCGCCGCGCGCGAGATCCGCCAGCTCTCCGCCCGCGTCGAGACCCTGGAGCGCCGCCTGGAGGAGAAGGAGCGGGCCGGCGGATGAAGCCGCGCATCGTCATCTGCGCCACCAAGATCCCGTTCGCCTATGGCGGGGCCGAGATGCTGGTCGACTCCCTGCGCGACGAGCTCAAGTCCCGCGGCTTCGAGGTGGACGTCGTCGCCCTGCCGTTCCACTGGCCCACGCGCACCGAGCTGCTGAAGGGGAGCCTCGCCTGGCGCCTGGTCAATCTC
>JAICSG010001080.1 GCA_025937035.1 Thermoanaerobaculia bacterium
CTCCGCTCGCCGGGCTTTTACCGCGGTCGTGAGCGTCTCACCGGCCTATGGGGGATGTGTGCGCCCGCGAGGAGGGATGTCATGGAGTTGTTGAAATCGGTACGTCTGCTCTCGAACGTCCTCTTCTTCCGTCTGAAGTGGGGTAACCCCGGAGAGGTCGACCGCCACTGGGAGAACTACTGGAAGACCATCCGGTCGACCGGCCGGGGCGGCCAGGTGCTCTGGGACAACGAGCCGGAGCGCGCCTCCGCCGAGGATCTGCCGCGCTTCCGGCCGCACATCCTCGACCCCACCCTGCCCCTCCTCGACTTCGGCTGCGGCAACGGCCGCCAGACCCGCTACCTGGCCAGGCAATTCGGCCGGGTGATCGGCACCGACGTCTCCCCCTCGGCGGTCGCCAAGGCGCGCCAGGAGACCCCGGCGGAGCTGAAGATCGAGTACCGGGTGCTCAATGGGCTCAAGCCCGAGGACGCCCGCTCCTTCCACGACGAATTCGGGGACGTCAACATCTACATGCGCACGGTGCTGCACGTCCTTCAGGACGACGACAAGCCGAGGTTCGCCGAGAGCCTGGCCGTCCTGCTGGGCGAGCGGGGGACCCTTTACCAGATCGAGCTCTCTCTCTGCGCGCTCGACTACTTCCGCACCCTGCCGGGCAACAGCCCCTCGGGGCTGCCGCACCATGTCCACGACGTCATCAAGACCGGCGCCACCTCGGTGGGCTTCGACCCCATCCAGCGCCCGCGGGTCTATCCGGACTCCCAATGGGAGGTGGTCGATCACGGGGACGACGTGACGATCAAAACCGTCCCCCTCTACCACGGTGACGAGGGACGGGTGCCGGCCAACTACTTCATCCTGCGGACGCGCCGGAACGGCAACGGCCACAACGGCAACGGCCGGAACGGCAACGGGGCGCATGCCTGAGGAGAGCCGGGGAGGAGGGCCGCCCGGGATATGATGCAGGCTCCATGACCCGGACATCCATCGCGGCCTTCCTCCCGTTCCTCGCTCTCCTCCTGATCCCCGGGGCCACCCTCGCCCAGGAGACTCCCCCGGCGGCCAACCCGCCGGGCCAACCACCCGTAATGTTCGGCGGCGTCGAGCCGCTGATGAGCAAGCAGAAGGACGTCTACGACCTTCTGCTCGCCAAAAAGTGGAAGCAGGCCCGGGAGCTCGCCGGGCAGCAGCTCTACATTCTGGCCCCGTACGTGGAGAAGTATCCCGGCCTGCCGGCGACCGCGCTCGCCCTGGAGGCGCTGGCCGACGCCGGCCTCGGCAATGAAGGGATGGCGGCCTGCCGCTGGCAGGCGGCGCAGAGCCTCGACCCGAAGCTCGCCGGCGCCGACCTCTCCGCCTTCGGCGAGGCCGGAGCCCTGCTCAAGAAGCATCCGTTCCAGGCCCCCTCGGCTCCCAGCCCGGAGACGCACCGGCTCACCCCACAGGGCCAGGAGAAGGGGGAAGAGGTCCAAAGGCCCCAGCTCATCGCCCACGGACGTCCCTTCTACACCGAGGCGGCCCGCCGCGCGGGAACCCGGGGGGCGGTCGTCGTCGAGGCGATCATCGAAAAGGACGGCAGCGTCTCCAACCCCAACGTCCTCCAGCACCAGCCCATGGGACTGGACGTCTCCGCCCTGGACGCCGCCTGCAGTTGGCGGTTCAAGCCGGCCACCCTGAAGGGCGAGCCGGTCAAGGTGTATTACGTGCTGACCCTCAACTTCCAGCTCCAGCCGGGCGCGCCGCCGGGGATCTCGCAGCCATAGCCGGCGGGGACGCCGGCGATCCTGGGAGGGGCCCCTCCCTGGCATAATCCCCTCATGGGGCCAGAATTCTCCGTCGTCATCCCCACCTACAACCGCCTGGAGGTCCTCTCGGAGGTGCTTCAGGC
>JAICSG010001017.1 GCA_025937035.1 Thermoanaerobaculia bacterium
CCGTTCACGGATCTCGAGATGTCGCGGGCGACGATCTATCGGGTCGAGATCGAGGAGTGGAGCGCCAAGCGGCATCAGGAGCCGGAGGACTTCCCCGGGGCCTTCTGGTACCGCGAGACTCAGAACCTCGCGGGAGACGGCTAGGGCTTTCAGCCCGGCACCCGCCGCCAGTGGCGGATGGTGACGCCGCCGCCGCCGCGGAAGACCTGGGCCTCCACCACGCGGTGGCGGGTGCCGTAGGTGGCGGTCGCCGTCACGTCATAGAGCCCGGGGCCGAGCGAGATGACCTTGGTCTGGAGGGTGCCGCCGCCGAAGTCGTGCTTGGGCGCTCCCGCGTAGTTGGGGTCCAGCGCCAGCTCGGCCATGGCCTCCTCCAAGGCGGAGTCGGAGAGGCTGTTGACGGCGACCGACTCGGCCTCGTCGCGGGCCATCCGCATGCGAAGCTGGAGGGACTCGGCGAGCAGGGCCAGGGCCACCGAGAGCAGGAAGAGCACCAGCAGCGCCATCACCAGCGCGGTGCCGGACTCGCCTCGCCGGGGCTCCCTCACCAGCCGTCCCCTCGCGGCAGGAGGTAGAGCACCTCGGTGGCCTCCTCCTGGAGGGGACCGCGGTAGACGGGCAGCACCGGCAGGGGCGTGTGGGGCGTGCTGCGCCGCGTATAGGTCACCGAGAGGATGGCCGGATCGTCCTTGCTCCCCCCCTCGCAGCTCCAGGACGTCACCCCGCGCCAGAGGATCACGGAGGCCTGCGGCGGGCCGAGCTGGGGGACGACGGTCCGGTAGATGGAGTCGCCGATCTTCTGGTAGACGACGTCCTCGCCGCCCCCTCGCACGTGGACGCTGTCGAGGGTGCCGTCGATGGGGGAGAGCTGGGGGGTGACCGAGGCGGCCCCCTGGACGTCGGCGCGGATGCGGGCGTCGGTCAGCGCCGCGGGAGTGTCGAGCGCCTCGCCCGAGGTCTCCACGAACATCCGGGAGGACTCCATCAGCAGGTCGGCCGCGATCATCAGGCCCACGAGCAGCAGCACGAGGGCGATCGTCATCTCGATCACCGTGAAGCCCGCCTGGCGGCGAACGGGAGGGGAGGGCCAAGGCGTCATTTCAGGAACAGGGCCTGGAGCTGCTTCTTGTGCTGGGTGTTGAGGACCGAGTAGTGAGCGGTGAGCGTCACCTGGTAGAGCCCGGGCCGGGAGGTCAGAGTGACGAGCACGGTGACCCCGAGCTTGGTGTCGTGGGCCGGGGGGACACCGGCCAGGGTAATGAACTCGCTGAGCTCGTAAGGCTTGTCAAGCTTGTAAAGCTCGACTGGCAGGGTGCCCGCCCGCATGGCCTCCAGCGTGGCCTCCATCGCCCGCATCGCCTGCCGCTCGGCGTCCAGGCGGAGCACGTCGCGCCGGATCTGGGTCACCAGCGCCATGCCCATGAGCAGCGCCACGCCCAGCACCGTGAGGGCGATCAGGGCCTCGACAAGGGTAAACCCTTGCGGCCGGCCGGCCCTGGGGGAGGGGGAAGGGAAGATCATGATGCGGTGACACCCGGGAGAAGGATAGCACCTGCGCCCGGGCATGAATGCCCGGGCTACGTTTCAACCGAAAAGCCGGCTGAAGCCGGCTCCTTGGGTTAGCTTTTCTCTTCGAGCCGGGTTCACCCGGCTTTTCGTTGGATCCGTAGCCCGGGCATTGATGCCCGGGCGGGGCTACGCCGCCACCGCCCCCTCCACCGCCGCCGCCCGCGGGAACAGCACGTGGTTCTCCAGGTGCACGTGCAGGTGCATCTCCCGCTCCAGCTCCGAGAGGCCGTGGAACAGGGCCCGGAAGGTGTTGCAGGCCCCCTCGGGGAGCGCGTAGCCGCCGGTCAGGCGATTCATCTCCGCGAGCAGCCGGCCGGCGTCGTCGTGCTCCGCCTCCATGGCCGCGATGGGGTTCGCGACCGTGCCGAAGGGGGAGCGCGGGAGGAGGCGCCCTTCCGCGACCGCCTTCTCCAGGGCCACGATGTAGGGGAAGAGCACCCGCTCCTCCTTCATCATGTGGGATTCGAGATCGTCCGCCAG
>JAICSG010000076.1 GCA_025937035.1 Thermoanaerobaculia bacterium
GTCCCATTCGAGGTCGGGTCGCAATTCGAAGAGCTTCTTGCCGTGGGCCTTGCGCAGGCCGGGCTCGGCCGCGGCGGCGGCGTCCACGGCGCGCTCGATCTCCGGCAAGTGGCGCTCGTCCGCCAGGCGGAAGTGGATGGAGATGGCGAAGCGCTTGGGCTCCACGAGCACCCCCTCGATGCCGCCGAGATCGCGGCGGAGCTGCTCGGCCGCCCTCTCGATCTTCTCCGGAATTCCCTCTCCCACCTCCAGCCGCAGCGTCCCCGGGCCGGCGATGTCGTAGCCGTGGCTCCCGGCATAGACGAGGCCGCTCAGGGCGACCAGGGCGGTCACGTCCTCCCGGCCGCGGCCGGAGACGATGACCACCCGAAACCGGCCGGCCAGGCGGCGGAGCACCTCGCGCGTCTCTTCAGGGAGAGTGGCGAGGTCGGGACGGGGGGCGATCGGCGACAGGGTGCCGTCGTAGTCGAGGAAGAGGGCGGGACGGCGGCCGCGCAGGCGCTCGGCGATCTCGTCCCAGCGGTCCAGGGCGGAAGGGCGCATCGGGCTTACAGGTACTCTTCGATCTCGATGGGAGGGAAGTACTCTTTCATCGCCCGGAAGTCGTCCGGCACGGTGCCCAGGGCGGCCTGGAGATAGTAGTCCACCCACCAGAAAATATCCTGCTCGCGGACGATCTCGCGCATCCTTTCCATGCGGGCCCGGCGCTCCTCCTCGCTCATGTCGAAGGCCTCCTTGAGGGCGTCCGCCATCCCCTCGATGTCGTGCGGATTGACCAGCAGCGCCCCCTCCTGGAGCTGCGCCGCGGCGCCGGCGAATTCGGAGAGGACGAGCACGCCGCAGCCGTCCACCTGGGTCGCGCAGAATTCCTTGGCCACCAGGTTCATGCCGTCCTTGATCGAGGTGACGAAGCAGACCCGGGCCATCCGGTAGAGCGAGAGCAGGTCCCGCCGGGCCAGGCTTTTGTAGTGGTAATGGACCGGCACCCAGCCGGCGGTGGAGAATTCGCCGTTGATCTCCCCCACGAGCCGCTCGATGTCCGCCTTCAGGGATTGGTACTCCGGAACCCCCTCGCGGCTGGGCACCACGACCTGGAAGAGGATCGCCTGCTCGCGCAGCTCCTTGTGACGTTGCAGGGCGTTGCGGAAGGCCTTCAGCCGCTCGACCAGACCCTTGGTGTAGTCCAGGCGGTCGACTCCGATGATGATTTGGCGGGGGCCCATCCGGTCCCGCAGCTCCACCATGCGCCGAGTCACCTCCTCGGAACGGGCGGCGTCCTCATAGGACTTGAAGTCGATGCCGATGGGGAAAGCCCCGACCTTCACCGAGCGGTGGCCCAGGCGCACCTCGGCGATCGCGCCGCCCTCGTGGATCTCCGCCTCGGGGAGGAGGTTCTCGATGCAGGTGAGGAAGTTCCGGGTGTCGCGCGTGGTCTGGAAGCCCAGGAGGTCGTAGGCCAGCAGGGCCTTGAGGATCTGGCCCCGCCAGGGGAGCCTCAACAGGATGTCGAGCGGCGGGAAGGGGATGTGGAGGAAGAAGCCGACGCGCGCCGATTCCCTTTTGCGGCGGGCCTGCTCGGCCACGTGGATGAGCTGGTAGTCCTGCACCCAGATGAAGTCCTCCTCGCGGCAGTGCCGGATCGCGCAGTCGGCGAACTTCTCGTTGACCTCGAGGTAGGAGTACCAGAAGGACGGGTCAAAATTGCACTGCCCGAGCAGATCGTGGAACAGCGGCCAGAGGATGCCGTTGGCGAATCCTTCGTAGAACCCCTTGACCTCGTTGTCCGAGAGGAGGACGGGCACGAGCTCGTACCCCCGCTCCCGGTATCCCTCGGAGAGCACGGCCTCCCAGGAGCCCCCTCGTTCGAGGGGCAGCCCCGGCCAGCCGATCCACAGGCCGCCCCGGTGGGAGAGCACCGGCGCCAAGGCGCTCACCAGCCCGCCGGACCCGGGTTTGAGGCCCCAGCCGCCGCTCTTTCTTTCGAGCACGATGGGGAGGCGGTTGGAGACGACGAGGAGGCGTTGGGTGATCGGGCTCAAAGCGAACAGGAATTTGTGCAAAGGGTAAGCCAGAGACGATCTCGAAACTTTCACCTACCCTGGTCGTAGTATTGCCCCGATGCGACGATCTCCAAAGCGCCACCCCACCCTGTTCTTCCTTGCTCTTCTGATCCCGGCCTGCCCTCTGCTCGCCGCGCAGGCCGCCCCGGAGCCGGCTCCGGAGGCGCTCCATATCGCGCGGGCCACCGGGCCGATCGAGGTGGACGGCCGGCTGGGGGATCCGGGGTGGAACGGCGCCACGAAGGTGGAGACCTTCTACGAGACGAGCCCGGGGGACAACGTCGAGCCCAAGGTGAAGACGACCGCCTGGCTGACCTACGATGACCGTTTCTTCTACGCCGCCTTCGACTTCCAGGACCCCGATCCGAAGAGCATCCGCGCCCCCTTCGCCGACCATGACGACATCTCGAGCTCCACGGACTACGGCGGGATCGTTCTCGACACCCGCAACGACGGCAAGACCGGGTTCATGTTCCTGGCCAATCCGCACAACCTCCAGTACGACGCCATCAGCAGCGACGTGAGTGGCGAGGACAACTCGCCCGACTTCTACTGGGACTCGTCGGCGCGGATCACCTCGACCGGCTGGACGCTGGAGATCCGCGTCCCCTTCTCCTCCCTGCGCTACAACTCGGCCGACGTGCAGAATTGGGGGATCCTCCTCTTCCGCAACTACCCGCGCGATTTCCGCTATCAGATCTTCAACGTCAAGCAACCGCGCGGCTCGAGCTGCTTCGTCTGCCACGAGCAGAAGATCACCGGCCTCACCGGCCTGCCGGGCGGCAACCACGCCGTGCTGGCCCCCTACGTCACGGGACGGCGGGATTCGTTCCCCGAAGGGGCCCCCGGCTCCCCGCTGGCCGACCGGCCGGTCCACTGGGAGACCGGGCTCGACGCCAAATGGACGCCGAACGCCAACACGGCCATCGACGCCACGATCAATCCGGACTTCTCGCAGGTCGAATCGGACGTGGCCCAGATCACCGCCAACGAGCGCTTCGCCCTCTTCTTCCCCGAGAAGCGCCCGTTCTTCCTGGAGGGGCTCGACCTCTTCGCGACCCCGTTGCAGGCCGTCTACACAAGGAACATCACCTCGCCGCGCTGGGGCCTGCGGGCGACCGGAGAGGTGGGGAATTCTCTCTATACCTTTCTGGTCACCGAGGACCGCGGCGGCGGGAGCGTGATCATTCCGGGCCGCAACTCCTCCAGCTTCGCGCCGGAGGACTTCACCTCGCGCGTGGCGATCGGCCGGGGGAGGCACGACTTTGGAGCCTCCTTCGCGAGCTTCCTGATCACCGACCGCGAGATCGAGGGGGGCGGGCACAATCGGGTCTTCGGCCCCGACTTCCAGTGGCGGCCGAACGGCCACGACACGGTCACCGGGCAGTTTCTGCTCAGCGACACCCAGACACCCGACCGCCCCGACCTCGCCGCGGAATGGAACGGCCAGAGCCTCAGATCCCACTCCTCCTATCTCAACTGGAATCACGTCTCGCGCACCTGGGACTGGACCCTCCAGTACATCGACGCCGGCGACGAATTCCGGGCCGACCTCGGCTTCGTCCCCCAAGTGGGAGCGCGCGACTACACGGCCACCCTCGGCCGGTCGTTCTTCCCCGAGAGGGGGATCTTCCGTCATGTCCGCCCCTTCCTGCGGCTGCGGCAGGTGGACGACGTGGACGGAGCCCTGATCCAGCGCCAGGGTATCCCCGGCGTGCAGTTGGAGGGGCTCTGGAACGGCAACCTCACCGTCGAGCACCACACGGAGACGGTGCGCGCCGGCAGCCATCTCTTCGACACCGATTTCTTCGTCACCGCGATCCAGGTGAGCCCCTCGCAGAGGCTCACCGACCTGGTGCTGAATCTCACGGCCGGGGACGACGTCGACTTCGCCAACGAGCGGCCGGCGCGGGGGATCACGGCGAGCCTCCAGGGGACGTTGCGCCCCACCGACCACCTGGCCATTCAGCTCAACGGCTCCCGGCGGCAGCTCGACGTCTCGCCCACGGGCACGGGCCCGCGGGACGAGCGCCTGTTCACGGCCGATGTGGCCCGCGCCAAGGCCACCTACACCTTCACCTCCCGGGCCTTCCTGCGGCTGGTCGCCCAGCGCGTCCACACGACGCGGAACCCGGAGCTCTACGAGCCCATCTTCGGCGTGCTCCCCAAGGAGGACAACGAGGTCACCAGCTCGGCCCTCTTCGCCTACAAGCTGAACTGGCAGACCGTGCTCTTCCTCGGCTACTCGGACGACCGCGCCCTGTCGGTGGAGGACCGGCTGGCGCCCATCGGCCGCGCGCTGTTCTTCAAGATCTCTTACGCCTTCCAGCGCTGAGGTGAGATAGCATCTCCCTCGCATCGAAGCGCCGCAGCCCGAGGAGATCCGCATGAGCCCACGCCGTATCCTGCCGCTCGCCCTGATGGCCTTCGCCCTCCCTTCTCTCCTGGGGGCGGGGAGCCTGATCACGACCCAGCAATACGCCCGCAAGAACTCCAAGGACAAGCTCTACCTGCAGAAGGGGGACCTGCGGGTCGAGACCGAAGGGGGGCAGGTGATGATCTTCCACGCGGCGGACGGCGCTCTCTGGCTGCTCGATCCCGTCCGCAAGACCTATCTCGATATCGGCGCCCAGCTCGCCGCCAAGGGCGGCCACCCGGCGGGAGCCAGGATCGATCCGGTCCCCGCCACCTATCAGAAGGTCGCCTCCGGAGCAGACGTCAACGGCTTCAAGGCCGATCAGTACGACGTGCTCCAGGGGACGGAGAAGATCGCCGAGGTCTGGCTGGCCGACCCGAAGGCGATCGGCGTCGATCCCGCCGACGCCGCCGGCTTCCGCCTGCTGGCGAAGCGGCTGGGCTATCAGGCGCCGGCCTACTTCGGCTTCGCCCTGAGCGAGGGCTCTCCGGAGGGGGTGCCGGTGCGCACCATCACCTATTCCAAGGGGCAGCGGATCTCGATCAACGAGTTTCAGAGCATCCAGCAGCAGGAGATGCCCGCGTCGCTGTTCGAGCTGCCGAAGGATTTCAAGCCGGGCACGGTCGCCGCCAGCCCCGGGGGACCGAGCTGAGCACGGAGAAAAAACCATGCGGATCGAGGCCCAGCTTCAGACCGGCGAGGAGATCCTCTACCGGGCCCAGGTCACCCGGCTCACCCTGGCGCCCATCCTGGCGATGGCGGGGATCGCGCTGGTGGCCGCGGCGGTCGCCTGGTTTCATTTCCAGAGCGCTCCGGGAGGGCTGATCCTCCTCGTGGTGGCCGCGATCTTCGGCCTCGTCTATCTTTGGAAGGATTTCGTCCGCCGCGCCAACGATTATGTATTGACCAATCACCGGCTGATCCAGGAGACGGGGATCCTCTCCCGCCGGTCGATCGACTCCCGGCTGGACAAGATCAACAACGTCGAATACCGGCAGACCCTCTGGGGGCGCCTCCTCAATTATGGGGATGTGGAGATCGACACCGCGAGCGACGCCGGGGTGGCGGTGTTCCGCAATATCTCCCACCCGCTGCAATTCCGGAACACCATCCTCGCCGCGGCCGAGCAGTACCGCTCCGCCGGACGCTTCCCGGCCCCCGCGCCCGCCGCCCCCTCGGGAGCCGAGCGGATGCGCCAGCTCAAGACGCTGTTCGATGATGGCCTGATCTCCCGCGAGGAGTACGAGGCCAAGCGGCGGGAGCTGCTGTCGGAGCTGTAGTCGACGTTCGGCGAAGGGTGTAGAGACGTTCCAGTCCGTTTCAGCACGATGCCCGCAGGCCATCAACGTCGGAACGTCTCTTCGGAGGGTATGACCTGTCGGGAACCCCGTGTTGCCGGACCGCGATCCTGATCCTCGATCCGGCACGCGCGGAGAGGGAAGGTTGGCGGCCTCGGGAGGGAGACGTCCCGACGTTGGGGGCCTGCCCGCGTTGTGCTGAAACGGACTGGAACGTCTCTACGGTTCTCCGCGCGACCCTTGGCGTTTTCTTCGTCCTCGAGGCACCTTAGAAGTAGGGAGGCTCGATGTCCGGGCTGTCCCTTCCCGCCAGGAGGACCCATGAGGAAGCTGATCTATCTCGGGTTCGGTCTCACTCTCACCGTCGCCAGCATGGTTTCGACCGCCCGGCCCGCCCAGGCCTCCGACTGCACCACCTATTGCAGCCCGGACCACTGCTGCTACTCCTGTTGCATCGTCAATGGTTTCCGGCACTGTACCGCGCCGGCCTGCTGAGCCGCGCATCCACCGACCGGGTCACAGGACCCAAGAAGGAAGGGAGATCCTCATGCGCAAGAAGCTGACCTATCTCGGTCTCGGCCTCGCCCTCACCCTCGCCGCGCTCGTCTCGAGCTCCAGGCCCGCGCAGGCCTCGAATTGCGTGACGGACTGCTCGACCGGCTGCTGCTCCACCTGCTGTCAGATCAGCCCCACCAAGTGGATCTGCACCTATCAGCCCTGTTGATCCATCCAGGAGCCTGCCGCCGCCCCGGATCTCCGGGACGGCGCCGTGCTACCATCAGGCGGTAATGCCCCGTAATCCGTCTGCCTCCGTCGTCCTCCCCACCGGCTCCGCTCTGGGCTCCCTGATCGAGGAGATCCACCGCGATACCCGCCTTGGAGGCCAGCTCCGTTACGCCGCGCACCTGCCCGGAAGCGAGGCCCGCTACGGCGAGCTCGATCCGCCTCTGCCGGAGCCGGTCGCCCGCGCCTTGGGACGGTGGGGCGTGCCGCGGCTCTGGCAGCATCAGACGGAAGGGATCGCGGCCGTCCGGCGGGGGGAGAACGTGCTCATCACCACCCCCACGGCGTCGGGCAAGTCGCTCGTCTTCCAGGTGCCGCCGCTGGAAGAGGCGATCCGCGGCGGCCCGGGGCACGGGCTGTTTCTCTTTCCCCTCAAGGCCCTGGGACAGGACCAGCGGGGGAAATTCCTCCATCTCGCCGAGGCCGCGGGGCTGCCTCCCGAGATCGCCGGCTGCGAGATCTACGATGGTGACACCCCGGGCTCGAAGCGGACGGCCATCCGCAAAAATTTCCCCCGGGTGGTGATCTCCAATCCGGACATGCTCCATCTGGGCGTGCTCGGCCACTGGACCGGCTGGGGGCCGTTTCTGGCCGACCTGCGCTGGATCGTGCTCGACGAGCTCCATACCTACCGGGGGATCTTCGGCAGCCACTTCCATCACGTGCTCCAGCGCTTCCTCCGCCTCTGCCGATCGGTGGGGAGCGATCCGGTGCTGATCGCCTCTTCGGCCACCGCCGCCAACGCCGGAGAGTTCGCCGAGACCCTCACCGGCCGCAGGTTCCACTGGATCTCCGAGTCCGGGGCGCCCCGGGAAGGACGCCACCTGCTGCTCTTCCAGCCCGAGGCGAGCCCCTACACCACGGCCCTCCAGCTCTTCGTGCGCTTCGTCAACGCCGGCCTCAAGACGATCGTCTTCACCAAGGCGCGGCGGATCACCGAGCTCCTCTACTCCTGGCTCCGGCGCCAGGAGCCCTCGCTCGCCTCGCGGGTGGCGAGCTACCGCGCCGGCTTCCTGGCCGAGGAGCGGCGGCGCATCGAGAAGTCGCTCTTCGAGGGGAAGCTCGACGGCGTGATCTCCACCTCCGCGCTGGAGATGGGGATCGACGTCGGCGGCCTCGACGCCTGCATCCTGGTGGGCTATCCGGGGAGCATGATGGCCACCTGGCAGCGCTCGGGCCGGGTGGGGCGGGCCGGCCGCGAATCGATTACGGCAATGGTCGCCATGCCCGACGCGCTCGATCAATATTTCCTCGATCACCCCGAGCAGTTCCTGGAGCGCCCCTGCGAGCGGCTGATCGTCGATCCGGCCAACGATCCGGTGTCGCGGGCCCACCTCGTCTGCGCCGCCTCGGAGATGCCGCTCTGCGGGGACGACCGGGCCTATCTCGCGGCGCACGAGGCGCGGGTGGAAAAGCTCCTGCGCCAGGGGCACCTGCTCGCCGCCGCCGAGGGGGATGAGATCTTCTCCCTCCGCCGCCGGCCGCAGCGCCACGTCAATCTGCGAGGAGCGGGGGAGACCTACGCGATCCTGGCCGGCGGCCGGACCATCGGCACGGTGGACGGCGTGCGGGCCCTCCACGAATGCCACCCCGGCGCAGTCTACCTCCACGCGGGGCGGCAATTTCTGGTGGAGGCGTTGGAGGGCGAGGAGCGGCGGGTGCTGGCCGAGGCGGCGGACCTCGACTATTTCACCACGCCCCTCACCGAGAAGGAGACCGAGATCCTGGAGGTGCTGGAGAAGAAGAGCGTGGGCCCCCTCCAGGCCTGGCTCGGCCGGCTCAAGGTGACCGAGCGGGTGGTGGGCTTCGAGCGCAAGCGCATTCACGGCCAGGAGACGATCGATCAGACCCCGCTCGACCTGCCGCCGGTCGAGTTCGAGACCGTGGGCCTCTGGTGGGCGGCGCCGCGGGCGGTCGAGGAGACCCTGCGCCGCCGGGGGGAGCATTTCCTGGGCTCCCTCCACGCCTCGGAGCACGCCGGCATCTCGCTCTTTCCGATCCTGGCGCTCTGCGACCGCGGGGACATCGGCGGCATCTCCTACCCCCTCCATCCGCAGATGGGCACCGGCGCCGTCTTCATCTACGACGGCCACCCCGGCGGCGTGGGGATCGCGGCGCGCGGCTTCGCGGATCTGACGGACCTGCTGGGGAGAGTGCTCCTGCTGATCGAGGGGTGCCCCTGCGAGACCGGATGCCCTTCGTGCGTGCAGTCCCCCAAATGCGGCAACGGCAACCGTCCGCTGGACAAACCCGGCGCGGCGCGGGTGCTGCGGCTGCTGCTGGGGAAGGAGGAGCCGGCGGTGGCTTGGGGTGAGGCGGTGGTGGTGACTCTGGTGGCGGAGGAGCCTTTCCCGGACGAGGGACTCCAGGGACCACAGGGACAAGAAGAGCCCGTTGCTGATGTCCCTTTGGTCCCTGATGTCCCTGGAGTCCCTGATGCCCCTGATCGGCCTTTCCTGGAGGAGGAGCCTGGCCGGCGCCACGCTCATCTGCGGGCCGGAGCAGAGGCTCCTTCCATGCCCCTCCGAATCGAATCTCCCCTGCTCCAAACCCTTTCAGCCTTCCCCCGCCAGGGGGTGAAGGTCCGGGAGGGAGCCCGCAACACCATCCTCTTCGACCTCGAAACCCTCCGCTCCGCCTCCGACGTGGGAGGCTGGGACAAGGCCCATCGCATGGGGGTCGCCATCGGCGTGCTCTGCTTCCTGGAGGAGGGGCGCTTCGAGGTCTACGGCGAGTCCCAGGTGCGCGCCCTGATCGACGCCCTGCGCGGCGCCACGATGGTGATCGGCTACAACATCAAGCGTTTCGACTACCACGTCCTCTCCGGCTACACGGGAGAGGACTTCGCGCGCCTGTTTCCCACCTTCGACCTGCTGGAGGACGTGGCGTCGCGCCTGGGCTTCCGGGTCGGCATGGGGCATCTCGCCCAGGAGACGCTGGGCGTGGGCAAATCCGCGGACGGCCTCCAGTCGCTCGAATGGGTCCGCCAGGGGCGACTCGACCTTGTGGAGCAATACTGCCGGCGGGACGTCGAGATCCTGCGCGACCTCTATCTCCACGGCCGGCGCGAGGGGTTCCTCTTCTACCGCGACAAGAAGCGGGACGTGAAGCTGAAGCTGGGCGTGGAGTGGTAGGGTATCTCCATGAAGCAGCTTTTTCGGCCCCTCCTCGCCCTCGTCCTCCTCGCGCTCGCCGGCTGCGCTCTCAACACCCTGGCCCACATGGAGTCGCCCAAGGTGGACGTCACCGGCGTCAAGCTGAAGGGGACGACCCTGGCCGGAGCCGACGTGCTGGTGCAGTTTCGGGTGGACAACCCCAACGACGTCAACCTGGTGCTCGACGGCGTCGTCTACCACCTGCGGCTGAACGGCCAGCCTCTCCTGAACGGCCATTACGATCAGCAGGTCCAGATCGCCGCCAGCGGCCCCACCACGGTCGAGCTGCCGGTGACGATCCGCTTCGACGACCTCTACCGCGTGATCGGCACCCTCCAGAACCGGAAGAACCCCGAATACGCCCTGGACGCCGACCTCCGCTTCGACGTCCCCGTGCTGGGCGAGGTCACCGTGCCGGTGACGCAGACGGGGAAGGTCCCGGTCGACCGTTTGTTGCAGCAGATCGGGCGGTAGGACCTCCCCTTCGATCTCCCTATTGATGCCGCGGGACGCACCCCGCCGCCATGATCTGGGCCATCCTCGTCGTGGCCGGTACGCCGTCGATCGTCGCCTGATAGATCGCCTCCTCGGTACAACCCGTGGCCGAGCAGAAGACCGCGGGCTTCTGGCCGGGGGCGAGCTGCGAGACGGCGTTGATGAAGAAGGAGGATTCGGCGGGCGCGTTGTTCAAGGCGTTGGGGTTGACGCACTGCCAGACGCTGACCCCCGTCTTCGGATAATTCACGTCCGCCCCGGGGGAGATCACACTGTCGGACCTCCACGTCGGATCGTCAGGGTTGGA
>JAICSG010000558.1 GCA_025937035.1 Thermoanaerobaculia bacterium
CGCGCGCACAGCCTCCCCGCCGTGCTCACCGAGGCCGCGCGGGACGGCCGGCTGCGTCTGGTGCCCGGCCGGCTGGAGGACGGCGAGGCGCTGGCGGCGGCCTTGAAGGGGACGAAGACGGTCCTCCATCTGGCGACCGGCGGCGGCGATTCCTGGGAGAAGATCGAGCGCTCGATGATCCAGGGGTCGGTCGACGTGGCCGAGGCGGCGCTCGCCGCCGGAGTCGAGCGCTTCGTCTACGTCTCCTCGATCGCCGCCCTCTACGCCGGCCCCGACCGCGGCACGAGCGTGATCGACGACGAGCTCCAGACCGACCCCTCCCCGGAGGGGCGCGAGATCTACAGCCGGGGCAAGATGGAGGCCGAGCGCCGCCTGCTGGATCTCCACCGCCGGCGCGGCCTGCCGCTGGTGATCGTGCGTCCGGGCGTGGTGCTCGGCGAGGGGACACCTCTCCAGCACAGCGGCCTCGGCCTCTGGGTGCGGGACAACCACTGCGTGGGCTGGGGCCTGGGCGAGCATCCGCTGCCGGTGGTGGACGTGGACGACGTGGCCGAGGCCCTGGCGCTCCTGGCCCTCTACCCCGGGCACGATCTGGACGGCCAGGCGCTCAACCTGTGCTCCAGAGCGCCGCTCTCGGCCCGCGAGATCGTCCAGGAGATGCGCTGGGCCACCGGCCGCGACCTCCACTTCCATCCGCGTCCCCTGTGGCTCAGCCAGACCATGGAGATCGGCAAGTGGATCGTCAAGAAGGCCGGCCGCCGGCCGGGCGTGACCTTCCCCTCGTACAGAGATCTCAAGACCCGGTCGCTGGCGGTCCCCTTCAGCTCCCGCCTGGCCCGCGAGAGGCTGGGCTGGCGGCCGGTGGAGGAACGGGAGGAGTTTCTGGACCGCACGGTGCGGATCTATGGCAACCCTCACCCCTAGGGTCCCCCACCTCCTCCACGTCTTCTCCAACTTCGTCCCCACCGGGCCGGAGCTGCGCACCGTGGCGCTGATCGGCGCCTTCGGGGCGCGGTTCCGGCATTCGATCCTCTCCATGGACGGCCGCACCAGCGCCGCCGAGCGCCTCCCCCCGGAGGCCGACGTGACGCTGCTGCCGAGCCCTCCCCAGGCCGGCTCGCTCGCCACCGCCCGGCGGCTCCGGCGGCTGCTGGCCGAGACCGGGCCGGACCTCGTCCTGACCTACAACTGGGGGGCGTTCGACATGCTGCTGGCCGCCCGCGGATCGAGATTCCGGCGGCTGGTCCATCACGAGGAGGGGTTCAACGAGGACGAGGCGGAGAGCTTCAAGATGCGCCGCGTCCTCGCCCGCCGGGTGGTGCTCCCCGGCGCGCACCGCCTCGTCGTCCCCTCGCAGCGCCTGCGCTCGATCGCCACCGGCCTCTGGAAGGTCCCGGAGGACAAGGTCCGGCTGATCCCCAACGGCATCCCCCTCGACCGCTTCACCCCGGGGGAGAGCGGGCCGGAGACACGCGCCCGTCTGGGGATCCCGGCCGGCGCGACGGTGGTGGGGACGGTGGGGAGCCTGCGGCCGGTGAAGAACTTCCACCGCCTGCTCGACGCCTGCGCCGCCGCCAGGGAGGTGCATCTCCTGGTGGTCGGCGACGGCGAAGACCGCCCTGTCCTGGAGCGCCGGGCGGCGGAGCCGGACCTCGCCGGACGGGTCCATTTCGCCGGCTACCAGGCCGATCCCGCCCCCTGGTACCGGGCGATGGACCTCTTCGCCCTCTCCTCGGATAGCGAGCAGATGCCGCTCTGTCTGGTGGAAGCCATGGCCTCGGGGCTCCCGGTCGCCTCGACCGACGTGGGGGACGTTCGCGCCATGCTCCCCGAGGAGCAGGCCCCGTTCCTCGTCCCGGTGAACGGCGCCGGCACCGCCGGGGCCCTGGGCAGCCGCATCGCCGCCCTCGCCCGTGACCTGCAAACCTGCCGCCGTCTCGGAGCCCTCAACCGCCGCCGGGCCGAGGAGCGCTTCGCCTTCGCCGCCATGTGCGCGGCGTACCGGGAGGTGTACGAATCGGCGCTCCAGATCTGAGCCTCTCCAGCTCATAAAACCGGCTGTGGTAAAATCGGTTGGCCTTGAAAGACGACCCGCCTAGACGCGCTACCCACCCCTTCTCCTCCGGCCTCCAGCAACCCCGATTCACAGGCCCTGGGGAAAGAGTGTGCCCGGAGGAACGGGGATGACCCGCTTCGCGCTGACTCCCGGCTGGGGGATGGCTCTCGGCCTGCTGCTGGTCGCGATCAACGGCTTCTTCGTCGCCGCCGAGTTCGCCCTGGTCAAGGTGCGGCCCACCCAGCTCGAGCCGCTCATCGGCGAGGGGTCGCGCCGGGCGCGGATGGCGCGGCACATGATCCGCCATCTCGACGCCTATCTCTCGGCCACCCAGCTCGGCATCACCCTGGCGAGCCTGGCGCTCGGCTGGGTGGGCGAGCCGGCCTTCTCCTGGATCGTCGGCCCGGCGGTCTCCCTGGTCGCGGGGAACAACCCCGACCTCGTCCATACGATCAGCCTGACGATCTCGTTCCTGGTCATCACCGTCCTGCACATCGTGCTGGGAGAGCAGGCGCCCAAGACCCTGGCGATCCGCAGGGCCGAGGGGACGGCGCTGCTGATCTCCTTCCCCCTCTATGCCTTCTACAAGATCACCTATCCGGCGATCTGGCTGCTGAACCACTCCGCCAACCGGCTGCTCAGGCTGATCGGTGTCACCCCGGCGGCCGAGGGTGAGCTGGCTCACGACGAGGAGGAGCTGCGGCTGCTCCTCTCCTCCTCCAAGGAGAGCCAGCTCTCGACCCAGAAGCGCGAGCTCCTCGACAACATCTTCGAGCTGTCGCACCGGGTGGCGCGGCAGATCATGCTCCCCCGCCAGGACGTGGTCTACCTCTCGACCCAGCGCCCTCTGGCGGAGAACCTGCAGATCGCCCGCCGCAGCGGCCACACCCGCTTCCCGCTCTGCGAGGGGGACCTCGACCACGTCATCGGCCTGATCCACATCAAGGACATCTTCCATCGCGAGCGCCCGCTCACCGCGTTACCCGAGGTGGCGCGCGAGATCGCCTTCGTCCCCGAGACCCTGGAGCTCGACCGCCTGCTCAAGCGCATGCGCACCGAGCGCTTCCATCTGGCCGCGGTGATCGACGAATACGGCGGCGTCTCCGGGATCGTCACCCTGGAGGACGTGATCGAGGAGATCGTCGGCTCGATCCAGGACGAGTTCGACGTCGAGAAGCCGGAGCTGGTCGAGAAGGGGGAGGGGGTCTACCAGGTCTCCGGCGGCATGCTGGTCGAGGACCTGGAGGAGGCGCTCGGCGTCGAGCTGTCCGAGCGCGACGAGGACACCATCGGCGGCGTCGTGCTCTCCGAGCTGGGGCGGAACCCCGCCGTGGGGGATTGCGTCGAGCTGGGACCGGTGACGATCGAGGTCCTGGAGGTCCAGCTCAACCGGGTTGCCACCCTCCGCATCACCGTCCACCAGCCGGAGACGGTGCCGCGCGAGGAGGAGTAGGCCTACTTCTTCGGCTCGAACAGGGTGAAGGTGTCCAGCACGGAGAGCGCCGAGGGCCGCAGCGTCTCCCAGAGCTCCGCCTTCCCCATGGCGAGGAGGAAGAAGGCCTGCGAGCCCCTCCCCACGAACCGCAGCACGCCGTTCAGCTCGTTGCCGTCCACCGTCACCGTGAACCAGCGATCCTGGAATTTGTACCCCGGCCGCTCGCCGTCCTCTTGCCGCATCTTCTTGTACCCCGGCATCGCGGCTTTGATGCCCAGCTCCACCATGTCCCACATGGAGTCCGCCGCGACGCCCGCCTGGAGCGGCTGA
>JAICSG010001223.1 GCA_025937035.1 Thermoanaerobaculia bacterium
GACGCTCCTCCAGGAGCCGGGTTCACCCGGCTTTTCGGTTGAAGCGTAGCCCGGGCATTCATGCCCGGGCGGGGCGGGCCGGGCAATCTGACAAGGCAAAGTTAAGCCCTTCGCGTATCATGAAGGCACACCTTGGAGGTGCCTTCCTTGACCGGCTTACTCTGGATCCTCGCGGCCGCCGCGCTGCTGTTTTTGATCGTCTGGGCGCAGCGCCGGGTGCCGCTGCTGCAATATCTCTACTTCTGGCGGTTCTCCATCCTGACCGGCCTCGTGCTGGTCGGCGTGGTGCCCTTCTCCCTGATCGTCGTCCCCTCCCTCCTGCGCAACCTGTTCGTGCTGACGCCGCGCGAGATCCTGTTCGTCTCCTGGCTCGCCACCCTCACGAGCTGGGTGGTGGAGATCACCGTCGAGGTGATCCTCCGCTACGCCCCCCTGCGCTTCCAGGTGGAGCCCTTCCCGGTGGCGCCGTGGCTCCGCCATCGCAGGGTGCTCCTGTTCGCCCTGCTGGCCTGGCCCATGATCGGCACGGCGGTGGCCCTCTCGTCCCCTCCCTGGGGGAGGAACCTGCTGATGGCCCTGGCCGGGATCGTTCTGGCCGTGCTCTCGCTGCTGGCGGCGGCCGTGATCCGCGAGCTGCTGCGCGATCCGAACGAGCCCTCGCCGAGCCTCCTGCTGCCGATGAAGCCGCTCTGGCTCGACCGGCTCCCCGCGCTGCGGTCCCCCAAGCCGCTCCCGCCGGAGCCGGTGGAGGGGACCCTCGCGCACGGCTATGTGAACCCGGCCACCAACCGCTTCCGCCCCGGGCACCTGATGGGCGCCTCCTTCTTCGCCATCACCGCCTCCCTGTATGCCCTGGGCTTCTTCCTGCTGCGGCCGGACCGGGGGTCGATGCCGGCGCTGGGCTACGTGCTGCTCATCCTGATGCTGGCCGGATGGGCCCTCCCCGGGATCTCCTTCTTCCTCGACCGCTACCGCGTGCCGGTGCTCCTGCCCCTGCTCGCGCTCTCCTGGATCTCCAGCCAGGTCTTCGACACCGATCACTACTACAGGCTGCTGGCTCCCAAGGTCCTGCCAGGGCCGGGAACGATCGGGGCGCCGCCGAAAGTGGTGGTCCCCTCGGTCTCCTCCGGCGAGGCCTTCCGGGCGGCGGAGGCCAAGAACCCGGAGCCGGGCCACCCCGTGGTCGTGGTGGCGACCACGGGCGGCGGCATCACCGCGGCGCTCTGGACCACGAGAGTGCTCACCTCGCTCCAGCGGGAGATCGGGCCGGACTTCAGCCGCTCGATCCGCCTGATCAGCTCGGTCTCGGGGGGGAGCGTGGGGACCATGTACTTCCTCGACGGCTTCACCCCCCAGGGCCCGCCCGCCGCGGCGGACCTCGACCGCATCGTGGCCGCCTCGGGCAAGCCGAGCGTGGACGCGGCGGCCTGGGGGCTCGCCTATCCCGACCTCTGGAGGATCTTCTTCGGCTTCCTGTTGATTCGAGACAAGACCCTCGACCGCGGCTGGGCCCTCGAGCGGGCCTGGCGGAGCCACCTGCGGAGCCCGGACGCCACCC
>JAICSG010000457.1 GCA_025937035.1 Thermoanaerobaculia bacterium
GAAAGGGTGAAATCAAACAGCTCCAGCTCGATCGGTAAGGTTTGCTTTCGACCGTCGGCGTCTACCGCGATAGTTCCCGAATAAATGCCGGCAGGAAGTTCTCTATCGGTGTAGATCTCGATCCACACGGATTGATTCTGATTGCCGGCGACACGAAGCGGAAATCCGCCGAGACGTCCACCACCTTGACCGCGCTCCCCGCCCGCTCGGCAGCGCTCAGCGCCTCGTCCAGCAGGGGGGCGGCGGCGCCATGGGGAGCGGCGCAGAGGATCGCGGTTTTCTCCCGCTCTCCGATCAGACGCGCCAGATCCTCCTTGCCCGAGAAGGCGAGGCCCGGATAGCACCCCGCCAGATGGGGGAAGGCGGCCTCGACCGTCCCCCCCGCCTGGCTGTCCGAGAGCACCGCCTCCGGACGCAGGAACGGATGGCCGGCCAGGAGCCGCAGAAGCTCCCCGGCCACGTAGCCCGTCCCGCCGAGCACGATCGCGGGAACCGGCTGGCTCATCCCAGTACCTCGACCGGCACATTCAGCCGGCTCCGCACCAGCGAGGCCAGCCGCTCGCCGTCCGTGCGGGCGTTGATGGCGGGCACCCCCACCGCCTCCTCGATGATCCGCGTCCCGGCGATGTTGTCCGTGGCCGGCCCGGTCACCACCACCGGCTCGATGCCGAACCGCTCGCGGAGCATCCTCACGCCCCCCCAGGCCGCCACCGGATCGTTGGCCGCCAGCACCACGGCGGTCATCGCCTTGCGGATCGCGGGGTCGTCCAGGATCGCCGCCACCCCGTAGGCGCCCAGGAGGCCGTCCCCCAGCTCGGCCACGATGGCGTCCGGCCGGCCCGCGGCCAGGCGGGTGACCAGGGTGCGCAGGGCGGCCGGCGCGTTGGCCGGGGTGGTCGAGACCACTCCGAGATCGGTGAAGATCCCGGTCGCCCGGGCCCCGGCGTCCTCCATGGCCAGCACGTCCCGCCGCAGCGAGACGCCGGTCGCCTTGAGGCCGTCCACCGTCAGCCCGCCATGGCTGAGATGCCGCACCAGGGTGCAGGCGGCGGCGGTCTTGCCGCAGTTCATGCACGAGCCCACCAGGGCGATCACCGGCACCCCGGCCGCGTCGAGCGGCGGCTCCGGATCGAGCAATTCTCCGCCGGGGCCGCCGATCCGCGCCGCCAGGCCGATCCGCTCCCCCAGATAGGGGAAGTGGAGCACCGCGCCCAGCACCTCGCACTCGAACGGGGCCCCAAGATCCGGATTCACCGAATCGCAGATCCCGATCACCCCGCCCATGTTGAGCAGATTGACCGTGTCCCCCGGGGCCAGCCGCTCCGGCAGGTGCCCCGAGTAGCCGAACAGGGCGTGCCGGTGGCCGAGGGCGCCGGCGATCACATCCCCCTTCTTCACCTGCGCCATGCGGCCGCTGGGCAGCTCGAGCTGGCTGTAGGTGCTCTTGTCGTTGAGCACCCGCACGGCCACCACCACCCCCTCCTCGCAGGGGATGTCGGCGCTCACCCGCACCTCCCGCGTGAGGCCGCAGGCGCGGGTGACCGAGGCGATCTTGTCGAGCAGCACCGTCTTCACGATCCATCTCCCATCCGGGCGTACAGCTCGCCCGGCAAAGCCGCGATCCGCGAGAAGCCGCGGGCGTCCGCGGCCGACCACTCCCCCGTGGCCTCGCCATAGACGCCCCGCGAGGCCGCCCGCAGCGAATAGGGGGAAGCGACCCCTTCCACGAACACCGAGCCCGGCCGGAACAGCAGGTAGACCTCCCCCGTGACCCGCCCCTGGGACGAGAGGAGGAGCGCCTCGATGTCCCGGCAGACCGGGTCGAGATGCTGCCCCTCGTGGACCAGATCGCCGTAGACCGCCGACACCGTCTCCTTGACCCGGATCTGGCGGCCGGTCAGAACCAGCTTTTCCAATTCCCTGTGCGAGGTGAGCAGCACCTCGGCGGCCGGCGCCTCGAAGGCGACCCGCCCCTTGATCCCCAGGATGGTCTCGCCGAGATGCACCCCGCGGCCGATGCCGTAGGCCGCCGCCGCCTCTTCCACCGCCTCGATCAGCTCGACGGGAGAGAGCGCCTCGCCGTCCCAGGCGGACGGTACCCCGCCCTCGAAGGCGACCGTGTGGCGGGATGGCGCCAGCGGCGTGTCGAAGGCCCCCTGGGTGAGCACCCAGGCCGCTTCGGGGATCGAGGAGACCGTGTCGAGCGTCTCCTTGCCGCCGATCGTCACCCCCCAGAGGCCGCGGTTGATCGAGTAGGCGGCGCCGAACGGCGGCACGGGGAGCCCGCGAGCCTCCAGATAAGCCACCTGCTCGAGGCGAGGCCGGGGCTCGTCGCGCACCGGCGCCAGGATCTCCAGGCCGGGATCGATCGTCCGCAGGGCCACCTCGAAGCGCACTTGATCGTTGCCGGCCGCGGTGCAGCCGTGGGCCACCGTGCGCGAGCCGAGCCGGGCGGCGGCCCTGGCCACCTCCTGGGCCTGGATGGCCCGCTCGGCCCCCACGCACAGCGGATAGACCTGCCCCCGCCGGACGTTGCCCAGGATCAGGAAGCGCAGCACCCGCTCGAAGAACATCTCCCGGGCGTCCACCAGCAGATGGTCGGCCGCCCCGAGAGCGCGCGAGCGGCGGGCGAGGTCCGCGGCCGCGGCGGCGTCGATGCCGCCCGTATCGACGGTCACGGTGACCACCGGCCGGCCGTGGGTCTCGGTCAGCCAGGGGATGGAAAAAGAGGTGTCCAGCCCGCCGGAAAAGGCGAGCACGATCGGATCGGGCATGATCTACCCCTCCTGAAGGAAGCTGTCGAGTCGTCGAATGAAGCGCTTCTGATCGCCGGCGGAGGCGGTGGCGACGAACACGGTGTCGTCGCCCGCCATGGTCCCCACCAGCTCGGGCCACCCGGCCCGGTCGATGGCCAGGGCCACCGCCTGGGCGGCGCCCGCCATGGTGAAGACGACCGTGAGATGGGGCCCCGCGGCCTTGGCGCCGCGCAGGAAGTGGGAGACCTCGGTCACCCCGGGATCGGTCTCCTCCCGCTCGGTGGGCCGGGCATAGCGGCCGCCGATCCACCCCACCCCGAGGTCCCGCAGGTCGCGGCTGACGCTCGACTGCGTCGCCCCGACCCCCCGCTCCCGCAGCAGCTCGACGAGTTGGGTCTGGCTCGTCACGCGCTGGGCGTCGAGGATCGCGAGGATCTCCCGCTGGCGGGTTTCACGGTGCTCGTGGTCGTTCGGCATGGTCTCCGGCTCACTGCAATTCCACGCGCATGAGTATGAATAGCGTGCATGGAATTGTCAAGAAGAAGAACACAGACGGACACGGACGGTCACCCTGTCCGTGTGTGTCCGTGCCGGTCCGTGTTACATGCCCAGAAGCGATAAATACCCTCCCGTCGACATTTTGGGATAGGCTCTTCCTCCCTCAAAGAGCGTAGAATGGAGGTGGGGAGGTGGCCGATGGCGGTGCCGATTCAGAAGCGGTTCGTGACGATCGACGAGTACCACCGGATGGGGGAGCAAGGCGTCTTTCCCCCGGACGCCCGGGTGGAGCTCATCCGTGGGGAGATCGTTGAGATGTCGCCGATCGGGCCCGCCCACGCCGGCTCGGTGAGGCGGTTCATTCGTAACTTCAGCGCCCGTCTCAGCCCTTTCGCGATCGTGGACGCGCAGAACCCCGTCGAGCTGCGGGAGCAGGAATCGGAGCCGCAGCCGGACATCACTCTCCTGCGCCTCCAGGACGACCTCTATTCGACCGCCACGCCGACGCCCGGGGATACCCTCCTGGTGGTCGAGGTCGCCGATTCCTCCCTCTCCTTCGACCGCAGGGTGAAGATGCACCTCTACGCCGAAGCCGGCATCCCCGAGTCCTGGCTGGTCGACCTGAATTCCGAGGCCCTCTTCGTCTACCGCCAACCCACCCCCGAGGGGTATCAGGACGTGCGCGCGTACCAGCGAGGGGAGTCGGTCTCCCCGGAGGCGTTCCCGAATGTGAGCTTCACCCTCGAAGAGATCCTCGGCTGAATTTTCAGCCTCTCCGCCGGTTTTTCACCCTCTGGACGGCTTTTTCGAGGTGCATGGCCGTTTTTTCAGCCTCTCGGTCCGTTTTTAACCCTCAAAACGGATTTTTAAGGGCCCTTGGCCGATTTTTCAGCCTGTTGGCCGTTTTTTGAGCCTGAAAAAGCTGGGGAACGCTATTTCGGCGAGAGATACACCGTCGCGCCGTGCCCCTGGAGCTTCACGCGGCCGGATTCGATCGCCACGACCGTGAAGCCCTGCACATTCTCTCCCGGGCCCATCACCCGGCCGTCCAGGACGGCGATCGGATGGTCCGGGGAGTAGACGATGCCGTTCAGCTTGACGCTGCCTCCCCCGGGCACCGGGAGCTCGCCGGTGTAAGTGCCCCCTTCGGTCA
>JAICSG010000939.1 GCA_025937035.1 Thermoanaerobaculia bacterium
ACCTGCTGCTGGACGGCTGGTCGCTCCCCCTCCTGCTGCGCGAGCTGGTGGCCGTCTACGGGGCCCTGCGGGGGGGCCAGGAGCCGGCCCTGCCGCCGGTCCGTCCGTTCAGCGACTACGTGGTCTGGCTCCAGAGGCGGCCGGCGGCGAAGGCGGAGCCGTTCTGGCGCCGGGAGCTCGGCGGCTTCGCCGCTCCCAATTCGCTGAACGTGTCACCCCCGGCGGGAGCGGAGAGGGCCTCCGGCTATGCCGAGCACGGGCTCCAGCTCTCCCGCGAGGTCACGGCGCGGCTCCAGGCCCTGGCGGCGCGGCACGGGGTGACCTTGCAGACCGTGACCCTCGGCGCCTGGGCCCTGCTCGTCAGCCGCTACAGCGGCGAGGAGGACGTGGTCTTCGGCCAGGTGGTCGCCGGCCGGCCGCCCGCCCTGCCCGGCGTCGAGAGCATGGTCGGCATGTTCGTCAACACCCTGCCGGCGCGGGCGCGGGTGGACGCTTCCGAGCCCCTGTCCTCCTGGCTGCGGCGCCTCCAGGAGGGGCAGCTCGCCCGGCAGGACTTCGAGCACACGCCGCTCTCCCAGATCCAGCGCTGGAGCGAGGTGCCGGCCGGCTCGCCGCTGTTCGAGACCCTCTACGCGTTCGAAAACTATCCCGAAGCCGGAGACGGCGGCGCCCTGCGCCTCGGTGACCTGCGCAGCTACGAGAGCACCAACTACCCCGTCACCCTGGTCCTCATGGCGGGAGACCGGATCTCGATCCAACTGCGGACCGACCGCGCCCGGGTGGACGGCGCCGCGGCGCCGCGCATCCTCCAGCACCTGGCCACCCTGCTCGCGGGGATGGCCGAGGGAGCGGACCGCCCGCTCGCCGAGCTGCCGCTGACGGGTGAGGCCGAGCGGCACCAGCTCCTGCGGGAGTGGAGCGACACCGCGACCCCCTTCCCGGCGGAGGAGACCGTCCACGGCCTCTTCCTGGAGCAGGCGCGGCCGCGGCCCGGGGCCGTGGCGGTCGAGCACGGTGAGGAGACGCTGACCTGGGACGGGCTGCGGCAACGGGCAGGACGGATCGCCCGCCGGCTGCTGGCCCTCGGGCTCCGGCCGGAGGAGCGGGTGGCGGTCTTCGCCGAGCGCTCCCTGGACCTCGTCGCCAGCCTCCTGGGTATCCTGGAGGCCGGCGGGGCCTATCTGCCGCTCGATCCCGGCGATCCGCCGGACCGCCTGGTCTTCATGCTCCAGGACGCGGGGGTCCGCCTGCTGATCGCCCGCGAGGCGCCGCCGTTCGCGCTGCCGCCCGGGGTGAGCCTCTTCGCGCCGGACGGCCCCGAGGCCGATGCCGGGATCGAGCCGCCGCCGGTGCCGTCCTCGGCCCTGGCCTACGTGATGTACACCTCGGGCTCGACCGGCAGGCCCAAGGGGGTGGGGGTCACCCACCGCAACGTGCTCCGGCTGGTGCGCGGCGCGAGCTACGCGGACCTGGGGCCGGGCCACACCTGGCTCCAGGCCGGCTCGGTCTCCTTCGACCCCTCGGTGCTGGAGATCTGGACCCCTCTCCTGAACGGCGGCCGGCTGGTGCTGTACCCCGGCCGGGTGGGCGCGCCGGAGGAGCTGGCGCGGGTGATCGCGGCCCACGGCGTCACCTCCGCCTGGCTCAGCTCGGGCCTGTTCCACGAGATGGCGGACCAGTGCCCGGAAGGCCTCCGGCCGCTCTCCCAACTGCTGACGGGCGGCGACGTGGTGTCGCCCGAGCGGGCTCGCCGCGTCCTGGAGCGTTATCCGGGCCTCGCCCTGATCGACGGCTACGGCCCCACCGAGGGGACCACCTTCACCTGCTGCCACCGGCTGGCCGAGCCGCCGCGGCCGGGGGAGAGCGTGCCCATCGGCCGGCCGGTCTCCAACACCGTGGCCTATGTGCTGGACGAGCGGCTCGCGCCGGTGCCCGTGGGGGTGGAGGGGGAGCTGTACGCGGGCGGCGAGGGGCTGGCGCGCGGCTATCTGGGCCGGCCGGACCTCACCGCCGAGCGCTTCGTGCCGGACCCCTTTGGCGCGTCTGGCGAGCGCCTCTACCGCACCGGCGACCGCGTGCGCTGGCGGCCCGACGGCACCCTGGAGTTCCTGGGCCGGCGGGACCATCAGCTCAAGCTGCGCGGCTTCCGGGTCGAGTTGGGGGAGATCGAGACCGCGCTGTCGGCGCTGCCCGGGGTCCGCGAGGTGGTGGTGCTGGCGCGCGAGGATCGGGTCGGGGAGCGGCGGCTGGTCGCTTACGTCGTCGGCGACGTCGAGATCCCGGAGCTGCGCCGGGAGCT
>JAICSG010000855.1 GCA_025937035.1 Thermoanaerobaculia bacterium
AGCGCCATCGAGGAGTCGACGGTGGATTGGAATTCCATCAGGAGATAGACGTAGAGGACGCGGTCGTCTTTCCAACGGAGCTTCCAGACGCAGTCGCTCTCCCGGGGCATCAGATTGGGAGCGACGTAGTTGCCAGGGACCTTCTCCAAGGTAGAGAAGTCGAGGTCCCGCACCCAGTCCTCATGGACGAAGCCGCGGATCAGGTCCTCGACCATCTCAGGATGGGAAAAAAGAAGCTTGTATCCGGAATCGTGCTCCGCCACCGCCCCTCCGTTCGACACATCTGTAAGGAACCCGGCATTCTTACAAGGAACGGCGGAGGAAGCAAGGGGTGAGGGCCCAGGGTTGCGGCATTCCGGAATGTAGGTCAAAATAAGCCCCCGCGAAGATGCCGCCACCCCGCCTCCCCCACCCCGTCCCTCTTTTCTTTTCCCCAGATCCAAGTCAAATGGAGACATCTTGAGCCGCAGAATGCTGATCAACGCGCAGCGACCAGAAGAGCTGCGTGTCGCCATCGTCCAGGGGAACACCCTGGAAAACTACAAGGTGGACGTCGCGGAGGCTGGGCTGACCCGCGGCAACATCTATCGCGGTGTCATCGCCAGCATCCAGCCGAGCCTGAACGCCGCCTTCATCGACTACGGCGCCGAGCGCCACGGGTTCCTGGCCATCCAGGACGTGGTCCCCGACGCCTACTACAAGCAGCCGCACAGCTCCCACCCCCGCATCGAGGAGGTGCTCGAGAAGGGGAAGCCGATCGTCATCCAGGTCGAGAAGGACCCGATCGGCACCAAGGGCGCGGCGCTCACCACCAGCCTGTCGCTGGCCGGCCGCTATCTCGTGCTGACCCCCTTCGAGGACACGCGCGGCGTCTCGCGCAAGGTCGAGGACGAGGACACGCGCAAGAAGCTGAAGGGCCTGGCCAACGGCCTCGACCTGCCCGACGGCTGCGGGGTCATCCTGCGCACCAACGCCCTGGGGCAGACCAAGATCACGCTCAACCGCGACCTGTCGGCCCTGCTCCGCCTGTGGAAGCGGGTACAGACGGCGGCCATGCAGGGCCGGGGGACCCGCCTCCTCTACACCGACCAGGACCTCATCCTCCAGGCGCTCCGGGACTACCTGGACAGCAGCATCGAGGAGGTGCTGGTCGACGACGACGAGGCGTTCGAGAAGGCCAAGGCGTACATCCAGGCCTTCATGCCGCGCTCGAAGACGCGGCTGATCCGCTACGCCGAGCGCATCCCCCTGTTCAGCCGCTACGATCTGGAGACGCAGATCGACCGCATCTACGAGCGCCGGGTGGACCTGCCGAGCGGCGGCTCGATCGTCATCGACGCCACCGAGGCGCTGACCGCGATCGACGTCAACTCCGGCCGCTCGACGCGCGCCGCGACCCAGGAGGAGACGGCGCTCAATACGAATGTGGAAGCCGCCGCCGAGGTGGCCCGCCAGCTCCGCCTGCGCGACATCGGCGGCATCGTGGTGGTCGACTTCATCGACATGCGCTCCTCGAAGGGGCAGCGCAAGGTGGAGAAGGTCCTCAAGGACGCGATGAAGATCGACAAGGCGCGCTCGACGGTGGGCCGGATCTCGCCGAACGGCCTGCTGGAGATCAACCGCCAGCGCATCCAGCAGGCGCTGCAGCTGCGCACGCACCGCCCTTGCCCCACCTGCAACGGCGTGGGGCGGCTGGCGAGCGAGGAGATGGTCTGCCTCTCGCTGCTGCGCCGCGTCGAGGCGCGCGCCGCCACCGGCTCGATCCAGGGGGCGCGCATCGGCCTCCACCCGGAGCTCGCCGACGCCCTCCAGAACCACTACCGCCGCGAGCTCGCCGACATCGAGAGCGAATTCGACATCGAGGTCGAGATCATCGCCACCGCCGGCCTCCACCGTCCGGACGAGAAGATCGAGTGGCAGCGGCGCGAGAAGCCCCTGGCGCCGCCGAAGCCCAAGCAGCCCGCCATCACCTTCCAGCCCTGGGACCTCGCCTCGATGGAGGATGAGGACGAGGAGGACGAGGATTTCGAGGAGGGGGAGGAGCCGAGGGGCACGGAGGCGGCCGGAGAGGCCGGCGAGGGCGGTCCGGGCAAGCGCCGGCGCCGCCGCCGGGGCGGACGCAAGCGGAAGAAGAAGGCGGGGCCCGGCGAGAACGGCGGCGGTACTGTCCATGAATCGGGCCACGAGCACGAGCCGGCCCCCGAGGGGGAGCGCCCGCGCGGCGACGTCCATCTGGCGCCGGTCCTGGAAGGCCCCGAATTCATGGAGGCGCCCGCGGGCTCCTTCGACGACGAGGACTTCGAGGAGGGTGAGGAGGATTTCGAGGAAGGGGCCGAGGCCACGGGCACCGAAGGGGAAGGTGAGCCGGGCAAGCCGGGCGCCGGAGGCGCGAAGCGCCGACGGCGGAGACGGCGGCGGCGGAAGTAGGGAAAAACGCGTTTTTCCGCCCCGCAGGGGCGGGTATTTGAATAGCCTGGGGTTTCAACCCCAGGCGGTAAGCTGCGGCCGCCCCCCGCCCCGCCTGGGGTTGAAACCCCA
>JAICSG010000921.1 GCA_025937035.1 Thermoanaerobaculia bacterium
CATAGTCCTCGGAGCGCCGCGGCACCGTCGCGATGTGGATCGTGTCGCGCCCGCCGTCGCGGATTTCCGGGTATTGATCGTCGAAGGTGGAGATCGGAATGATGATGAGATTGTCGTTGCTGCCGCCGAAGAACGCGCCCTTTTTATCCCGCACGCCGATCACCTGAAAAGACCGGCCGTCGATGGTGATCGAGCGGCCGATCGGGTCCTGGTGGGGAAACAGCGCGTCGGCCACGTCGGTGCCGATCACCGCCACCCGGGCGGCGTGGCGCACGTCGGCGTCGATCAGGAAACGGCCGTCCTGGACCGAGCTGTCGTTGGCGAGCACGTACTCGGGCGTCGCGCCCACGATCACCGGGCTGTTGGCGATCTCGCGGCGGGTGCGCACCTCGACCGGCCGGCCGTAATACCGCTCCGGGGAGACCGCCCCGGCGAGCGTGGCCAGCCGCTTGAGCGCCGCCGCGTCGTCCAGCGTCAGATCGCGCCGGTTGCGCTGCTCCTCGGGTGGGCCGCCGGGGCCGCCGCCGAAGCGCGGCTCGTACTTCTGGAACTGCACGAGCTGGGTGCCGAAGCGCGAAAAGGCCTGGTTGACCGAGCGGTCGAAGCCGGCCACGAAGGAGACCATCATGATCACCGTGGCCACCCCGGCCACCACGCCGAGGAGGGTGAGGAAGGTGCGCAGCTTCTGGGCCCGCATCGCGCCCAGCGCGAAGCGGACGTTCTCGATCCAGGAGAGGCGCAGGCGGGGCCGGCGCGCCATCAGTATCGCCATCAATATCGCCATCATTCGGCCCTCAGCGCGTCAACCGGCTGCAGCCGGGAGGCGTGGACCGCCGGCCAGTAGCCGGCGGCGATCCCCACCGCCACCGAGAGCCCCAGCCCCAGCGCCGCGGTCCCCATCGTCAGGTTGGCGGGGAAGTGGGCCACGCGGTCGACCGCCAGCGAGACCAGCGCGCCGAGGATCACGCCGATCGTGCCGCCCACGAACGACAGCAGCGCCGCTTCCAGCAGGAACTGCCGGCGGACGTCCTTCTGGCGCGCGCCGAGGGCCCGGCGCAGGCCGATCTCCGCCGTCCGCTCGGCCACCGCGACCAGCATGATGTTCATGATCACCACTCCGCCCACCCCCAGCGAGACCGAGGCGATGAGGATGGTCAGGATGAACGCCGCGGCCGAGATCTGGTGCCAGATGTCCTGGAGGCTCTCCGCGGTGACGATGCCGAACGGATCGGGCGACCGGAAGTCGGTGTGGCGCAGGGCCCGCAGCACCGCCCGCACCTCGTCCGCCGAATCGTCCACCCCCTCGACCCCTCCCCGCGCCTGCACCAGGACGTCGATCGTATTCCGGTTGCCGAGCTCCTTGCGATAGGTTTCGAGCGGCAGATAGATCACGTTGTCGCGGCTCTGGCCGAGCACGCTTCCCTGCTGCGTGAGCAGGCCGATCACACGGAAGGGAATCCCCCGGACCAGGATCGTGCGGCCGATCGGATCGAGCTGCGGATAGAGCTCGGCTTTGACGTCCCAGCCGATCACGGCGACCGGCTGGGCGGTGCGCGTCTCGCTGTCGAGGAAGAAGCGGCCGGCCGCGAGGTCCAGGCTCATCAGCGAGGCGTAGTTGGCCGTGGTGCCGTAGAGGACCACGTCCGGCAGCCGGTGGTCGGCGTATTTGACCGTGGCGGTCCCCTGCACCTGCGCCCCCACCTGGTCGGCCTTCTTGAGCTCAGCCGCCAGCCGCTCGAAATCGTCCCGGGTGATGTCCGGCCGCTTCACCGCGTCGAGAAACTCCTCGCGGCTGCGGATGATGCCGAATTTGGTGACCACGAAGACGTCCGGGGCCAGCCGGAAGAGCTTGTCGCGCACGAAGACGTTGAGGCCGGAGATCACCGAGATCACCCCGACCAGCGTCGCCACTCCGATCACGATGCCGAGCAGGGTGAGGAAGCTGCGCAGGGCGTGGGCACGGATCGCCCGCAGCGCCTCGCGGAGGAGCTCCGCCAGATCCATCAGCTCGCGGGGCTCCGCCCCTCCCCCTCCTTGGGCTCCTCCAGCTTCACCGCATCGCCCGGATTGATCTCCCGCAGCGCCTTGAACGGGCCGGTGATCACCGTCTCGCCCCCCTTGAGGCCGTCCGTCACCTCGATCGAGAGATCGCCGATGAGGCCGGTCTTGACCGGCTGGAAGCGGGCCTTGTCCCCCTCCATCAGATAGACCCCCTCCTGCTCGCGCGGGGCGTTGGGAGGCGCGGTCTCGCCGGGCTTGCGCTCGACGTCGCGCACCACCAGGGCCTGGAGGGGCACCGCCAGCGCGTGGCCGCGGAAACCGGTAAGGATATCGGCCCGGG
>JAICSG010001207.1 GCA_025937035.1 Thermoanaerobaculia bacterium
AGGAAGGCGATGAAGCGGTCGAAGTGGCGGGCGGCCGCCTCCCGGCCCATGGCCTCCACCAAGTCGAAGAGCGGCGGACCCGACGCGGTCCCCGAGAGGGCCATGCGGGTGGGGTGGATCAGCACCCCCGCCTTGATCCCCCGCTCGTCCGCCAGGGCCCGCAACGCCGCCTCCAGCGCCTCCTTGGTGAAGTCCGGCAGAGCGGTGTAGCGGTCCCGCAGGGCCTCCAGGTGGCCGGGCAGGTCCGGATCTTTCAGGAACTTGGCGCTCGCCTCCGCGTCGTAGGCGACCTCGCCGAAGTAGGGGGCCAGCATCCCGGCCAGCTCCTTCAGGGTGCGGGCCCGGGTGCGGTGGAGATTCACCGCGGCGTCGAGGCGCGCCGGATCGGCGTCCGCCAGCCCCACCTCCTCCAGGAACGGCTGGAGGTGCGGACGCAGGGCCCCGGCGTCCATCATCGAGAGGTACTGGGAGTTCATCCACAGCAGCTTCTCGCGGTCGAACACGGCCGGCGAGGCGTTCAGGCGGTCGACGTCGAAGAGCTGGATCATCTCGCCGCGGGAGAGGATCTCGCGGTCCCCGCCGGGATTCCAGCCGAGCAGGGCCAGGAAGTTGTAGAGCGCCTGGGGGAGGATCCCCTCGTTGCGGAACTCCTCGACCGAGGTGGCGCCGTAGCGCTTGGAGAGGCGCTTCTTGTCCTGCCCCAGGATCAGCGGCAGGTGGCCGAAGGTCGGCACCTGGCCCCCCAGCGCCCGGAAGAGCGGAATGTGCTTGGGGGTGTTCGAGAGGTGGTCCTCGCCGCGGATCACGTGGGTGATCCCCATGTCGATGTCGTCGACGCAGACGGACATGTGGTAGGTCGGGTTGCCGTCCGAGCGCAGGAGGATGAAGTCGTCCAGGGCGTCCGGCGGGAAGTCCATGTCGCCGCGCACGATGTCGGTGAAGGTGATGTGCTCGTCCGGCATCTTGAAGCGGACGGCGAACGGCGTGCCGGCGGCGAGGCGCTCCTCGACCTCCTGTTGGGAGAGCTTGAGGCAGGTGCGCGGATAGCGGAAGGCCTCTCCCCGCTTCTGGGCCTCGGCCCGTTGGGCGTCGAGCTCCTCGGGGGCACAGAAGCAGCGGTAGGCCTTGCCGGCGGCCAGCAGCTCCTCGGCCCGCTCGTGATGGCGGGGGAGCCGCTCGCTCTGCAGGAACGGCCCCTCGTCCCAGACGACGCCGATCCAGGCGAGGGCCGACTGGATCTGGCGGGTCATCGCCTCGTCGGACCGCTCCTTGTCGGTGTCCTCGATGCGCAGGATGAAGGCGCCGCCAATGTTCTGCCGCAGCAGGTCGTTGTAGATCGCGGTGCGCGCGCCGCCCACGTGCAGAAATCCCGTGGGCGAAGGGGCGAAACGGACCCGGACGGGTCCCTGGATGTTCGTCATGGCCTGTGCTCCGGAATGCGCCCCCGCGGGGGCGAGGGCTGGGAGGGGGAGGGTATCACAGAGAGCGCGGAGCCCCCCTGGAAGTCCCCCCCGCCGAATCATGTTATTGTCCCGGCGGCCGGGTGTGCCACCCGGCTTCCCGTGTGTCTGGTCAACGAGGTACCGCCCGTGGAAGGGCTGGAGGAG
>JAICSG010000667.1 GCA_025937035.1 Thermoanaerobaculia bacterium
GCGGTTCCGGAGCCCAGCCAGACGAGCGAGTACATCACGAACGCGCTCGCGGGCCAGGAGGCCGGGCACATGCTGCCGTGGGCGGTGCGCGAGCTCGAGAGCGGAACCATCATCGGCTCGACCCGCTATCACGACATCGTGACTCCGAGCGATCGCGTGGAGATCGGCTACACCTGGTACGCCGGGCAGTGGCAGCGCAGCCACGTCAACACCACCTGCAAGCTCCTGCTGCTCCGCCACGCCTTCGAATCGCTCGGCTGCCAGGTGGTCGGCCTCCGCACCGATAATTTCAACTTCCGGTCCCAGCGGGCCATCGAGGCCCTGGGGGCCAAGAAGGACGGCGTCATCCGCCACCACCAAGCCCGCCGCGATGGCACGGTGCGCGACAGCGTGATGTACAGCATCCTCGCGAGCGAGTGGCGGGACGTGAAGCGTCACCTGGAGCTGCGGCTGGCCCGTCACGGAACGGTCCCGGGCTGAGCCATTTTTTACGGTATTCTTTAGTACCTTTTCGGGGGAGGTCGATCCATGTTCCGGTATACGTCCACCGCTCTGATCACCGCCGCTCTGCTCGCCGTCGGTCTGATGGCGCCCCGTCCCGCCGCCGGCCAGGGGTGAGTTCTCATCCGCCAGACCGCGCCCGTGTTCGGCGCGGCAAGCCGGCTGGTCCCCGCGAAGGGGGAGTGGCAGATGAGCCTCTCCTTCCGCGGTCTCGATTCCGATACCCATTACAGCGGCACCGAGCATCAGCGCTACCGCGAGCGGCAACACAATAACGTGATCAATACCCAGCGGGCGCTCGATCTCGGTGTCTCCTACGCGGCGAGCGAGCGCCTGAACGTCTCGCTGGGTATCCCGGTGGTGAAGGCCTCCTGGTCGATCCCATCCCCGACGGGCCCCGTGCCGGGGCCGCGCGCCAAGCAGGAGGCGAGCGGGCTGGGAGACGTCAGCCTGACAGGGCGGTATTGGGTCTTCGCCCCCGAGAGCCGCCACAACGTCTCTCTCGGTCTGGGAATCAAGGCGCCGACCGGTGATTACCGGGCCACGGATACCTATCCCAACATCGACGGCACCCACTTCGCGGTCAAGGCGGTCGACCAGTCGATCCAGCCGGGCGACGGCGGATGGGGAATCCTGTTCGACGTCCAGGCCTTCCAGGAGCTCAGCAAGGCCACCCTGTTCGCCTCTGGCGTCTACCTCGCGAACCCGCGCGATACCAACGGCACGCCGTCGATCATCGTCGGCCTGGGCCTGGGGAGCAATCCCGTCTACATCCGGGAGGGCCTGCTGGTCAACTCCGTGCCGGACCAGTATCTGGTGCGGCTGGGCGCCGTGGCACCGGTCGGCACCACGGGGCTCGGCGTCAGCCTCGCCTATCGCATGGAGGGACTGCCGCGCTACGACCTGATCGGAGGGAGCCACGGCTGGCGCCGTCCGGGCTATGAGATGTTCGCGGAGCCCGGCCTCTCGTTTTCGAAGGGCCGCTCGACCTGGTCGCTGAACGTGCCGATCGGCTTCTTCCGCAACCGCCAGCCGAACCCGTATACCGGCCGGGCGGGGGACGCCACTTTTCCGAAGTACATCGTCTTGACCGGGGTCTCCTACCGGTTCTGATCTTCAGCCGGGAGACTCATGAGCCAACCGGACCTCCTGCTCTCCCGGCTGGACGCTGGGGGAGGCCCCAATCTCCCTTGGGCCTCCGGCCCATTTGAGGTAAAATACTGCCTCTCGTCCGAGGAGCGCTGCAGGAGGCGTCCCCTCCCAGGCTCGGACGCCGGCATGACCGGGGCCAAGGTAACGGCGCTCACCTAACCCTAACGGGGCGATCCAGGTGAGCACCAGCCGCCCCGACAACCTCTGAGGAGGTCCTCATGACCGTCGCCACTCCGACGACCACCACCACATCCACACAGGACTACCGCGTCGCCGATCTCTCCCTGGCCGACTGGGGCCGCAAGGAGATCCAGATCGCCGAGGGCGAGATGCCGGCCCTCATGGCCATCCGCAAGGAATTCGCCGCCAGCCAGCCCCTCAAGGGCGCCCGCATCGCCGGCTCCCTGCACATGACCATCCAGACGGCCGTGCTGATCGAGACCCTGAAGGCTCTCGGCGCCGAGGTGCGCTGGGCGAGCTGCAACATCTTCTCGACCCAGGACCACGCCGCGGCGGCCATCGCGGCCGGCAACACCCCCGTCTTCGCCTTCAAGGGCGAAAGCCTGGCGGACTACTGGGACTTCACCCATCGCATCTTCGAGTTCCCCGAGGGCACGGCCAACATGATCCTCGACGACGGCGGCGACGCCACCCTGCTCGTCCACCTGGGCGCCAGGGCCGAGGACGACCCGTCCGTGCTGAGCCACCCCACCAGCGAGGAGGAGCGGGTGCTCTTCGCGGCCATCAAGAAGCGGAACGCCGAGCAGCCCGGCTGGTACAAGAAACAGGCCGCGGCCATCCAGGGGGTCACCGAAGAGACCACCACGGGCGTCCATCGCCTCTATGAGATGGGCAAGCGGGGCGAGCTCAAGTTCCCCGCCATCAACGTCAACGACAGCGTCACCAAGAGCAAGTTCGACAACCTTTACGGCTGCCGCGAGTCGCTGGTGGATGCCATCAAGCGGGCCACGGACGTGATGGTGGCCGGCAAGATCGCCGTGGTCTGCGGCTATGGGGACGTGGGCAAGGGGAGCACCCAGGCCCTGCGCAACCTGAGCGCCCAGGTGTGGGTCACCGAGATCGATCCCATCTGCGCCCTCCAGGCGGCCATGGAAGGCTACCGCGTGGTCACCATGGAGGAGGCCTGCGACAAGGCGGACATCTTCGTCACCGCCACCGGCAACTATCATGTGATCACCCACGATCACATGGCGCGGATGAAGCACAACGCCATCGTCTGCAACATCGGCCACTTCGACAGCGAGATCGACGTCGCCAGCCTGGAGCAGTACCCCTGGGAGGAGATCAAGCCGCAGGTCGACCACGTGATCTTCCCGGACGGCAAGCGGATCATCCTGCTCGCCAAGGGGCGCCTGGTGAACCTCGGCTGCGGCACGGGGCATCCGAGTTACGTGATGAGCTCCTCCTTCGCCAACCAGTGCCTGGCCCAGATCGAGCTGTGGACGAAGAAGGGGCAGTATCCGGTGGGCGTCTACACCCTGCCCAAGCACCTGGACGAGAAGGTGGCGCGCCTCCAGCTCACCACCCTCAACGCCAGGCTCACCGAGCTCCGCGACGAGCAGGCCAAGTACATCGGCGTATCCAAGGA
>JAICSG010000780.1 GCA_025937035.1 Thermoanaerobaculia bacterium
CCGCCGCCACCAACATCATCGCCGATACCCTGATCGCCCGGCAGGACCTGATCGACCGCTATCCGGACACCGTGCGTGACTTCATCCACGGCTGGTTCGACGGCATCGACATGATCAAGAACGATCCGCAGGGCTCCTACGCCCTGGTGGGGAAGGCGCTGAAGCTCGACTCGGACACCGTCTCCGGCATGCTCTCCGGGCTCAAGCTCACCCCCTACGCGGACAACGCCCAGTTCTACGGCCTGACCGGCGGCAAGGCGCACTTCGAGACCCTGTTCGACACCGCCTTCGTGATCTGGCGCAAGAAGGGGCTGGTGACCCGGTCGGTGGAGGCCAAGGACTGGATGGACCCCCGCTTCCTCCAGGCTCTGGCCTCCTACTATCCCGGCCAGAAGGTGGAGGAGCCGAAGCTGGCCGCCAAGGCCCCCTCGGAGAAGGACCGGGCGATCATCAACAAGCAGATCCAGATCCACTTCACCCCGGGCTCCGACGAGATCATGGCCGGCTCCTACATCGTGCTCGACGCGCTGGGCGAGACCATGACCTCCTTCGGCAACACCTATCTGCGGGTGGAGGGGAACACCGACGCCACCGGCTCGGCCAACGCCAACATGAGCCTCTCGGAGCGGCGCGCCCTGGCGGTGAAGAACTACATCCTGAAGAACTTCCCCAACATCGAGGCCGCCCGCTTCCAGACCATCGGCCACGGCGCCGCCAACCCGGTGGCCCCCAACGAGACCGAGGCCGGCCGCCAGCTCAACCGGCGGACGGATATCAAGGTGGTGTTGGCGACGCAGTAGACCTACTTTGTTAGATTTGGCGTCCTCGGCAGGTTGGCCCTCATCACCCCGGCCCTCTTCTCCCGGCCTCCCCCCCACCTGACGGGAGAAGAGGGAGAAGGACCCTTGGAGAGAGCGGTTTAAGCCCCTCTCTCCCGTCAGGCGGGGGGAGGCGGGGAGAGAGGGGTTGGGGAGTGAGGGTCAGCCCCGAAGGGGCGGCATCCTCCGGCAGGACGTACCGAACGAGAAGGAGCCCATGACCAAGAAACGATCCCATCTCTTCGCCCTGCGCGAGCCTCTGCCGCGGACGACCACCACGGTGATGGGGCTGCTGGCCCCGCTGCTGGTGCTCGTCGCGTGGTGCGTGCTCAGCTACGGCAACCTCACGCCGTCCTACTTCCTGCCGTCCCCCACGGAGGTGGTGCGGGGTACCCTTCAGCTCTTTTTCGATCCCAACTATGACCTCCTGGGGGCCATCTGGATCTCTTCCTGGCGCATCCTGCGCGCCTTCCTGCTCGCCGCGGCGGTGGCCCTGCCGCTGGGGGTGCTGATGGGGGCCTTCGAGCCGATCAACGCCTTCTTCGAGCCGGTCGTGGCACCGCTGCGGTACATGCCGATCTCGGCGTTCATCCCGCTCCTCATCCTCTGGTTCGGCATCTACGAGGGGGAGAAGATCGCCTTCCTCTTCCTCGGCGTCTTCGTCTACCTGCTGCCGGTGGTGGTGACCGCCATCCGCACCGTGCCCGAGGAGCTCGTGCAGACCTCCCTCACCCTGGGGGCCAGCCGATGGCAGGTGATCCGTACCGTCCTGCTGCCGTCGGCGCTGCCCGAGATCTTCGACTCCTTCCGGGTGATGAACGCCATCTCGTGGACCTATGTGATCCTCGCCGAGGCGATCAACCCGGGAGGCGGCCTGGGCTACATGGTCGAGCTGGCGCGCACCCACCAGAAGCCCTCCTGGTCCTTCGCGGGCCTGCTGGTGATCGGCGGCATCGGCCTGCTGACCGACTTCGTGATCCGCACGCTGAGCGCGGTGCTCTTCCGCTGGAGGGAGAAGACGGTATGAGCGATCCCATGACCCCCAATCCCCAGGTCGTCGGGGGCGAGCCGGGGACGGTCGCCGTCACCGTCTCCTCCAAGGGGCAACCCGCCACCTACCGCCACGAGCCGGTCGCGGAGACCCCCAAGCTGCGGCTGTCGCACGTCTCGATCAGCTACATCGACCGCGCCGGCCAGGCCACCGAGGCGGTGCGGGACGTCTCGTTCGACATCCTCAACAAGCCCGACTGCGGCGAGATCGTCGTCTTTCTCGGCCCCTCGGGCTGCGGCAAGTCGACCATCCTCAAGGCGATCGCGGGGCTCCTCGCGCCCACCCAGGGGGAGATCACGGTCGACGGCCAGCCGGTGACGGACGTGGGGCGCGACCGCGGCATGGTCTTCCAGGCCTACACCTCCTTCGGCTGGCTCACCGTGCGGGAGAACCTGGAGTACGGCCTGCGCCTCCAGGGGGTGCCCAAGGAGGAGCGCCGCAAGCAGTCGGACAAATACCTCCAGTCCGTGGGGCTGGCCGACTTCGCCGACCGCTATCCCAAGGACCTCTCGGGCGGCATGAAGCAGCGGGAGGCGATCGCCCGCACCCTGATCAACCGTCCCAAGGTCGTGCTCATGGACGAGCCCTTCGGCGCCCTCGATCCGCAGACCCGCTGGGGGATGCAGAGCCTCCTCCTGGACGTCTCGCGCACCGAGGACAACACCATCCTCTTCGTCACCCACGACGTCTCCGAGGCCGTCTACCTGGGCGACACCGTCTACGTCCTCTCGCCGCGTCCCGCGCGCATCCTCCACAAGGTGGACGTCCCCGCCTTCCCGGTCCACGACGTGGCCCTCAAATCGGCCCCGGAGTTCCGGGCGGTGGAGAAGAAGCTGTTGGATCTGCTGTATTCGCCGGCGGAGAGGTGAGGACCGCCCGGGCATGAATGCCCGGGCTACGCATCAACCGAAAAATCCGGCTGAAGCCGGATCTGAATCTGGTGAAGGGGAACGTAGGGGCGGGGCTTGTCCC
>JAICSG010000836.1 GCA_025937035.1 Thermoanaerobaculia bacterium
CACGCCGACATGATCACCAAGGGGCCGGCGCCGGTGCTGCGCAGCTTCATGGACCACTACATGGCCGATTCCATGGACGAGTACATCAAGCGGATCGAGAAGTACAGCTTCTGGGGCGCCGCCCAGAACTGGCGCGAGAAGCGCGAGTCCGGCCCCACCCAGGTCTTCGGCCGCTCCGTCTGGCGCTTCCTGCGCACCTACGTCTTCCAACTCGGCATCCTGGACGGCATGCACGGCCTGGTCTTCTGCATGCTCCAGGCATACGGCACCTATCTCAAGTGGGCCCTTCTCTGGGGCTGGCACGTCAACGCCGCCCGCGGCCGCGCCCCCAACCTCCCCATCTTCGACGACAGCGAGGAGACCTGGCGGGGGCTGGAGGAGGAGAAGGCGATGGTGGTGGAGCGTTGACGACCGCCCGCCGCCTCCTCGACCACCTCCGTTCCCGCCAGGACGACATGACCGCGCTCCTGCGCGACCTCGCCCTTCTCGAATCTCCCTCCCACGAGCCCGTCACCCAGGAGCCGGTCTTCTCGCGGCTGGCCGCGGAGCTGGAGGCGTCGGGGATGCGCGCCCGGCGCTTCCCCGGAAAGAGGACCGGCGGCCAGCTCTGGGCGGTCCCCCGGCAGCGCCGGCGCGGCACGCCGGCCCAGCTCCTGATCGGCCATTGCGACACCGTCTGGCCTGTCGGGACTGTCGAGACGATGCCCGTCGAGATCCGTGACGGCCGCCTCTCGGGCCCCGGGGTCTACGACATGAAGGCCGGGCTGGTCCAGGGGATCTTCGCCCTGCGGGCCCTGCGGAGCTTGGGATTAGCGCCCGCCGTGGAGCCCGCCTTCTTCATCAATTCGGATGAGGAGATCGGCAGCGTCGAGTCCCTCCCCCGCATCGAGCGGCTGGCGCGCCGGGTGCGGCGGGTCTTCGTCCTGGAGCCCTCCCTCGGGGCCGCCGGCGACCTCAAGACCCGGCGCAAGGGATCGCTCCGCTTCACCATCCGCGCCTTCGGCCGGGCCGCCCACTCCGGGCTCGATCCCGAGAAGGGGGCCAGCGCCATCCGCGAGCTCGCCCGGGTGATCCAGTGGCTCTACACCCTGGCCGATCCCTCGCGGGGGATCACCGTCAACGTCGGCGTGATCGCCGGGGGATTGCGGGCCAACGTGATCGCCCCCGAGGCGCGGGCCGAGCTCGACATCCGGGTGCTGGCGGGGGAGGACGCCGTGCGCATCGAGCGCGAGGTGCTCGCCCTCACCGCCGAGACCCCGGGCACCCGCGTCGAGGTCCTGGGCGGCATCGACCGGCCGCCGCTCGAGCCGACCCCCGGCAACCGGGCCCTCACGGCGGCGGCCCTGCGCCGGGCCGGCGAGCTCGGGATCGCCTTGGGCGAGGGCACGGCCGGCGGCGCCTCGGACGGCAGCCTGACCAGCCGCTTCACCCCCACCCTGGACGGCCTGGGAGCGGTGGGCGACGGCGCCCACGCCGTGCACGAGCATGTGGTGCTGGCCCGGCTCGCCGAACGGGCCGCGCTCTTGGCATTGTTGTTGCTGGAGCCTCTCTCGCCCCCCTTGGGGTGAGACACATCAACGCCGCTGAACGTACTAGAAGACGAATGCGGCCCCAGGGGGGAAGCCGCCGATCCGGGCAAGGGGGTTTGTTCCGATGTTGCCGTACCGCAGCACCGCCGTAGCAGTCCTCGCCGTCGCGTCCCTTTTACTCCTCGCGATCCCTGTCTCCGCCGCCCCGAAGCCGGCTCTCAAGGCCGCCGCGAAGCCCGCGGCCCTGAGCCGGGACGAGATCCGCCAGGCCGAGCGCTGGCTGGCCGACCTCGGCTACTGGACCGGTCCGGTCGACGGCATGTGGGACGATGTCTCGCGCCACGCCCTGGTCGCCTTCCAGAAGGTCCAGCACGCCAAGGCCACCGGCCGGCTCACCCGCGCCGAGTACAACGCGCTGTCGGTGGCCACGCCGCCGCGTCCGCGCGAGCTGGGGGAGCACATCGAGGTGGACCTCGCCCGCCAGGTGCTCTTCCTGGTCGACGCCGAGGGGAAGGTGGGGAACATCCTGCCGATCTCCTCGGGGAGCGGCAAGACCTTCCACGAGAAGGGGTATCCGGAGACCCACGCCATCACCCCCTGCGGGCACCTGGAGGTCTTCTCCCGGGCCTCCGGCTGGAAGACCAGCCCGCTGGGCGAGATGTACAACCCCCTCTACATCGTGGGCGGCATCGCCATCCACGGCAGCCTGGACGTGCCGCCTTACCCGGCCAGCCACGGCTGCATCCGCGTCCCCATGTTCGCCGCCCAGCGCCTGCCGCGCATGGTGCCCCAGCGGATGCCGGTCTACGTCTACGGCTGCAAGGACGAGGGGCCGGTGAATCAGATCGCGGTCGCGCCGGTGGTGGAGACCCCGGTGACGGCGGGGCAGCACGAGTAGGCCCAATCCGCGCGACGCCGGTCCGCCCGGGCATGAATGCCCGGGCTACGAATCCAACGAAAAGCCGGCTGAAGCCGGCTCCGAAGACAGAGATGCCCCTCCAGGAGCCGGGCTCACCCGGCTTTTCGGTTGAGACGTAGCCCGGGCATTCATGCCCGGGCAGGAACCAGTCGCCATCACCTCCTG
>JAICSG010000093.1 GCA_025937035.1 Thermoanaerobaculia bacterium
CGAGGGCTTGTGGTAGTCCTCGTGGGGGCCGGTGAAGAAGTGGAGCACCGGCACCCCGGCGGCGTAGAAGGGGCTGTGGTCCGAGGGGCCGTAGCCGTCCCCGGAGAGGGCGCAGCGCACCAGGTCCCGCTCGCAGACGGCGGGCACGATCTCCTTCCACTCCTCCGCCGACTCGCCGCCCAGCACCGCGACCTGGTTCTCCCGCAGCCGCCCCACCATGTCCATGTTGAGCATGGCCACGATGTCGGCCGTCTTGAGCCCCGCCGTGGGGTGGCGGGTGAAGGCGGTGGACCCCAGGGTCCCCTCCTCCTCGCCGGAGAAGGCGATCAGGTAGACGTCCCGGCGCAGCTTGCCCCGCTGCCCCTCGAGCTCCCGCGCCACCTCCAGCAGGGCGGCGGTGCCCGAGGCGTTGTCGTCCGCCCCGTTGTGGATCTCGTGGGAGTCCGGCGCCAGCGAGCCGGTGCCGCCGTGCCCCAGGTGGTCGTAATGGGCGCCGATCACCAGCGCCCCCGGCAGGCGGTCCGCGGCTCCGGCGTGGATCACCCCGACGACGTTGGCGGCGGGCCTGGTCTTCCTCTCCAGCTCGACCTTGAGCGCGGCGCGATGGCTCCCTTCGAAGAGCGCGGCCCCGGCCTCCCGTTTCACGGTCACCGCCGGGATGCCCACGTCTCCGCCCGCGTCCACCGGATCGAGCGCCAGGGCCGGCAGCGGCGACTCGGCGGCCGGCGAGGACCTGGTGGGCAGATCAATGAAGATGACCCCCACGGCGCCGTGCTCGCGGGCGTTCCAGGCCTTGTAGCGCAGGTCGCCGTAGCGGCGCTCGACCTTGGTGTCGGCGAAAGGTCCCCCCTCGGGGACGAAGCGGCGGACGGCCACGATCTTCCCCTTCACCTCCAGCCCCTTGTAGTCGTCGATTCCCAGCTCCGGGGCGGTGATGCCGTAGTTGGCCGCCACCACCTCCCCCGCGGCCTCGCCGGAGGCCGAGAAGGAGGACGGCCGGAAGGCCTCTGCGACCAGGGCCGCGCCGTCCAGGCTCACGCCGGTGCCGGGCCGGACCTCCACCGCCACCGGCACGTCGAAGCTCTGGAGCCAGCCGTCCGCTCCCGCGGGCTCCAACCCTGAAGAGGCGAAGCGGCCGGCGATCCACTTCCTCGCCTCGTCGAGCCCGGCGGTGCCGATCCCCCGCCCCTCGCGGGCGTCGTCGGCCAGCCAGCGCACGTCGTCCCGGTAGCGCTCGGCCGCCGCGGTGGGGGACGGCGGGTCCGGCGGCGTGGCCCTGGGGCTCTCCACCCAGCGGGCCACGAAGACGTCGGTCTCGCCTTGCTGGGTGCCGTTGCGGTTGGAGGCGAAGGCGAGGCGGGTGCCGTCCGGCGAGAACATGGGGAAGCCGTCGAAGCCGGCGGTCCAGGTGATCCGCTCCAGGTGGGTGCCGTCGATGTCGATCGCCCAGAGGTCGAACTCGCGCCCCTTGGGATCGCCGTAGTTGGAGGAGAAGAGGATCCTCTTGCCATTCGGGAAGAAGGACGGCGCGAAGGAGGCGGCGTCGAGATAGGTCACCTGCCGGGCGTCGCCGCCGTCGGCGTTGGCCACCCAGATCTCCAGCTTGCTGGGGCGCACGAGCCCCTGGGAGAGCAGGCGCTTGTAGTCGTCGAGCTCGGGGCCCTCCTTGGGGCGGGAGGCGCGCCAGACGATCTTCGAGCAGTCCGGGGAGAAGAAGGCGCCGCCGTCGTAGCCGGGGGTGTTGGTCAGCCGCTTGACGTTCCTGCCGTCCGCGTCCATGCGGTAGAGGTCCAGATCGCCGTCGCGGGTGGAGGTGAAGATCAGCGAGCCGTCCTTCGGGCAGACGGTGGTCTCGGCGTCGTAGGCCTGGTTCTCGGTCAGGCGGACGAGGTCCGAGCCGTCCGGCCGGGCGGTGAGGATCTCGAAGTTGGGATCGATCGGCCAGACGTAGCCGTGCGAGCGGTCGGGGGGCGGCGGGCAGGCCGGCCCCGCCAGATGGGTCGAGGAGTAGAGGATCCGCTTCCCGCCGTCGAGGAAGTAGGAGCAGGTGGTGCGCCCCTTGCCGGTCGAGACCAGGGTGGCGGGCCCGGAGCCGTCCGCCGGGATGCGGAAGATCTGGTCGCAGGCGTAAGGGGGGCGCGCCGACTGGAAGATCAGCTCGCGGCCGTCCGGGGACCAGTAGGCCTCGGCGTTCTCGCCGCCGCGGCTGAGCTGCGCCAGATTGGAGAGATGGACCTCGCGGGGGTCGAGCGGCGGGGGTTTGAGACCGCTGGAATCGTCCGCGACCGGGGCGGCGGCAAGGGCGGCGGAGGCCAGAAACAGGGTCAGGGCGAAGGGTGATAGGCGTGGGCTCATCGGGGCTCCCCGGGTCGGATCCGCGGAAAAAGCTTGGAACGGCACCCGTACGCCTGATATTCTGCACGAAACAGGGAAGGGTCCACCCCCTCCGTAGACCCCCGAAGAGGAATTCCAGCCGCCCCGCATCGGTTGAAGAGTTTCCCGGCATGATATTTTCTCGGACCCCGCCGGAGTGGCTGCTCCAGGCACGCGGGTCCGAAGCGCCGGGCCGCATTGAATCCCAGACGAGTGGAGAACCAATGAACGATCAGGAAAACCAGGAAACGCAGGGCTCGGGCCAGGTCCTGGCCGAGGTCCAGCAGGAGGCTCCGGCGACGAGCGAAACCCAAGCAGTCGACCAGAACGTCCAGGCGAACGAAGGCAACGCTCCGGAGGCTCAGGCGTCGAGCCAGCCCGGAGAGGCCCCCCAGGCGGGCGAGGCTCCGGCCGAGGAGCCGGCGGCCGCTCCGGCCGCCGAGGGGAGCCAGGACTTCGGCCAGATCCTGGCCGAGTTCGAGCAGCAGAGCGCTCCCAGCACGCCCAAGAAAGAGAAGGACAAGGAATCCAAGGGCCCTCAGAAGGTCAGCGGCAAGATCCTGTCCATCGGCGAGGAGTGGATCTTCGTCGACCTCGGCGGCAAGGCCGAGGGGCGGATCGCCGCGGCGGAGCTGAAGGACGCCGAGGGGAACCTCACCGTCAAGGAGGGGGACTCGCTCGACGCCACCGTCACCGGCACCGATCCGGAGACCGGCGCCCTCCTGCTCCAGCGCCGCGCCGGCGGCAAGGGCAAGGGGAAGAAGCCCGCCGAGGTGGTCCCCGAGATCCGGCAGGCGGCCGAGCACGGCCTGCCTCTGGAAGGCTTGGTGACCGGCCTGAACAAGGGCGGCGCCGAGGTGCAGGTCTATGGCATGCGGGCCTTCTGCCCGCTCTCCCAGCTCGACCTGCGCTACGTCGAGAACCCGCAGCAGTTCGTCGGCCAGAAGCTGATGTTCAAGGTCAACCGGCTGGAGGAGGGGAACCGCGGGGGCCGCGGCCCGAACATCGTGCTCTCCCGCCGGCAGCTCCTGGAAGAGGAGCAGCAGGCGCGCGCCTCCGAGACCCGCGATAAGCTCCAGGTCGGCGCCGTGCTCACCGGCAGGGTGACGTCGCTCACCAGCTACGGCGCCTTCATCGATCTCGGCGGCATCGAGGGGATGCTGCACGTCAGCGAGATCGGCCACACCCGCACCACCCATCCTCAGGACGTGTTCCACGTCGGCGACGAGGTCGAGGTGCAGGTGATCAAGATCGAGAAGGGGAAGGACGAGAAGCGCCCCGAGCGGATCTCGCTCTCCCGCCGCTCGCTGCAGGCCGATCCCTGGACCGAGGCGGCCTCCCGCTTCACGGAGGGGATGGAGGTCCCCGGCCGCGTCATGCGCACCGAGACCTTCGGCGCCTTCGTCGAGCTGGTGCCCGGCCTCGAGGGTCTGGTCCACATCAGCGAGATGGGGGCCGGCCGCCGGCTCAATCACTCCCGCGAGGCGGTCCAGCCGGGCCAGGAGGTCCAGGTGCGGGTGCTCGGGGTGGACACCGGCCGGCGCCGCATCTCTCTCTCGATGAACACCGGCGGCGCCGCGAGCGCCGGCGGCGGCTACGCCGCTGGTGGCGAGGAGCGCCGCGAGGACCGGCGGCGGGGCGGTGGCGGCGGCGGCGGCCGGGGCGGCGACCGCGACTTCTCCCGCGGGGAGCGCGGCGGCGGCCGGGACCGTGACCGGGACCGCGGCGACCGTGCCGCGGACCGCGACGACGAGGCCTACGCCCGGACCACCGCCACCTCCTCCGGAGCCTCCGGCTTCGGCTCGATGGCCGACTTCTTCGAGCGCGCCAAGAAGGGGTAGACAGGGGCCTTGGCCCTCCTGCCCTCTCGCCGTCCTGCCCTGCGAAACCTCACCCCCTGGCCCCCTCTCCACTTCGTGGAGAGGGGGAACGTAGCTGAGCGATCTGGCCGAATTCCACCAACGCGCTGATCTCTGGGCCCTCCCTCTCCACTTGTGGAGAGGGACCGAGGGTGAGGCTTCGGAGGGTAGACCGCTCCGAGGGCACGGCGCTCTGTACAGAGAGCGGCGCGAGATCCCACAAAGTGGCTTGAAATCAGGGAATTCTATGGTACCCTGACCGTCGTATTGACGTTTGGCTGTACATTTGACCGCGCCGTAGGCGCATGGGGCCCTTAAACGGAATGGAGCTTGTGAGACCTCCCATGCCGAGATCGTCTATTTCCCCCAGCCCCCGGACACGCCGCAACGCGGCCCTTTCGCTCCTCGCCCTGACCACCTGCGCCACCTGCGCGACGCCGCTCCTGCAGGCCCAGAGCCTGCTGGGATCGCACGAGTCGCTGCTGCGCCAGAACGAGGAGGCCCGCGAGCACGACTTCACCTACCTGCGGACCTCTTCCGATGTGCGCGACTACGCCCAGCAGGGCCTGCTGGTGCGCCTGCCCGGAAACTCCGACTACGAGCTGGCCGGCGAGGAGGTCTCCTTCCCCTACGCGCGGCCCGAGGTGAAGACGTTCGTCGAGCGCCTGTCGACTCAGTACCGCGAGGCCTGCGGCGAGCGCCTGGTGGTGACCAGCCTCACCCGGCCGATTACCCGCCAGCCCCCGAACGCCTCGGCGATCTCGGTCCACCCCACGGGCATGGCGGTCGACCTGCGGCGCAGCGACAGCTCCGGCTGCCGGCAGTGGCTGGAGACGGTGCTGCTGGACCTCGAGGGCAAAGGGGTCCTCGAGGCCACGCGCGAGCAGTATCCGCCGCACTATCACGTGGCGGTCTTCCCGAACCCGTACCTCCAGTACGTCGCCTCGGGCGAGGCCCTGCCGGAGATCCAGGTGGCGAAGTCGACCCACGAGACCGCCTACCGCACCCGGATCGTCCGCGCCTCCTCGCGGCACCGCGCCACCCGCCGGGGCAGCCGCCGGGCCGCCGTGGCCGTGAGCCATCGCGCCAGCAGCCGTCACCACAAGGCGGCGGCCCGCATCGTCCGCGCGGCCAACCACCGGACCACCCGCCACCGCGCGACGGTGGTCCGCGCCAAGTCGGGCGGCTCGCGCCACTCGCACTCGCGCACCCCGATCGCCCGCGCCCGCTGAGCTTCGCGGACCCCGCTTCCAGACCAACGGCCAGCCCGGATCTCCGGGCTGGTTTTTTTGTTTTCTTGGCCTATATTTTGCTTCAAGAACGAATCGGACGGCTCAAGCATCTAGGAGGTAGCATCACATGAATAGCAGCCGTTGGATGAAGTTTATGGTTTTGGTCCTTGCGCTCTTGATTTGCATCCCGGGTCTGGTCCTGGCCCAGGCCGGCGGCGGCTCAGGGGGCGGCACGGGCGGTGGTGGCAACGGCGGCGGCTTCACCGGCTCGGTGAACGGCCGCAGCGGCAATGCCACCTTCCGCGCGAACAACCCCATGCCGGTCCTCATCTACACCGTCTGGGGCTTCGGCTCCGCGGGGCTCAATGGCGGCGGCTCCACCACCGGCGTGGACGCCAATGCGAACGTCAGCACCCTGGTCATCTACGACAACGGGCTGGCCACCTGGAGCCAGTCGAACGCCGATGGGTCGAACACCAGCGGTTGCAACGGCAACTGCCTCGACACCATCCAGATCTCGCCCGATCAGGTCAACCAGCTCATCCTGGATCTCCGGCGTGCCGGGGCCTTCCGGCGGGCCTCCAACAACCAGAGCCCGACCTCGGATCAGAACACTCTCTCCACGGTCACGGTCTTCCGGTACGTCCAGGGGTCGACGAGCATCGCCCAGACGTTCAGCTTCTATGGCACCCTGGGCCAGGCGGCCACGGGACCGTTCGGTAATGTTGAGAGCATTTTTGGAAACTTCTTCTCGACGAACTTCGGCAGCAGCAGCATCAATGGCGGTGGCAGCGGGAGCGGCACCGGCGGCTAAGCAGAGCTTTTCAACTCTCGTGTAGGTCTCGAGTACTTCAATTCCGAGCCGTCTTCAACACTCCGTCCGGCCCGTTCGTCCAGCGGGCCGGACTTTCACGTTCTTCCCTACTCCATCCCGACCAGAGCCAGGAGACCCTGGCGAAATACCTGGAAGCTTCGGGAGCGGTTCTGCTCCGGCTCCATGTAGGCTGAAATTTCCCGGGCCGCCTTGATCTTCGCCAGCCCCTCCCGATGATGGCCGGCTCTCTGGAGCTCCCGTTCCAAAGCCTCCCAGGTCCCACGGATGGCGTCGGGATCCCGATAGCCGGCGCGTTCCCCGAGCGAGGCGGAGATCCCCGGATACGCCGACCGCAAGGCGGCGAGGTCACCGAAGAACCAGGCCTCCAGCTCTTCGATCGCCAACCGGCTCAGCACCTGGAACCGGCCATCTTCCGCCGAGCCGCGAGTGAGAAATCCCGCCTGCCGGGCCGCGGTCTCGAGAATGACTTTCTGATGACTGCAATCCTGGCCGTCGGCGTCGATCAAGACCACGATCCCCGCGTTGTCGGGAAGCCAGGCCCGATAACCCCGCAGGCGGCTCGGCAGTTTTTTCAACAGATCGTGCTTGCCCTGATGAGGGTACACGGTGAACGAGACGTCCTGCCCGAGGATCTTGGGCACGATGTTGTAGAGAGCCTCCTCGGCGGAGGGCTCCTCGACCAGGAATTCGACGTGATCGAGAACGGGCATGGTCAGCGGGAGGCGGCCGGCACCGGCTTCGGCCCCCCGGCGCGGACCAGGGGATCGCCCACCTCGAAATGGCCTTCCAGCCAGAGGTCGCCCAGCAGCGCTCCCTCCTGGATGAATTCCGGAATCCCCCGCATATTGGCGGCCCGCCGGGCCTGGGTATAGCCCCTCTCGTCCCGGTACAGGACCCAGACCTCCTCGGCTCTCAACGCGTTCACGAAGAAAGGCGAATGTGAGCTCACGAGCAATTGCGTCCGCACCGTGGCCTGCCGGCACTCCTCGGCGAGATAGGGCAGGAGGCGGGGGTGCAGATAGTTTTCCGGCTCCTCGATCCCGATCAGTTGGGGCGGGTCGGGGTCGTAGAGAATCGTGAGGTAGGCCAGGAGCTTCAACGTCCCGTCCGAGACGAAGCGCGCGAGCACCGGCTGCTCGAAGGGAGCGTCCTTGATCTGCAGCAGCAATCGCCCGTCCTGCATTACATCCGCGGTCACCCGCTCCAGGCGAGGCACCCGCTGGGCGAGGACCTCGAAAATCTTGTCCAGCCGGTCCGAATGCTGTTCCTTGAGGTACTGGACGACGTTCGGCAGGTTGTCTCCCGTGGGCGAGAGTCTCTCCTGGGGACCGGCCTCCACCGAGCTTCGCGTGCTGTCGGCGCTCAGATAGGAGAGATACCAGCCGGTGATGAACCGCCGCAGCGCGGTGACCCGGGGGTGCTTCGCGAGCTGTCCCAGGGTGTTGACCGCGATGGTCTCGGGAGAGCTGAGGCGCTCCTCGACTCTCTCGTCCTGCTCGTCCGGCGCCTCGCCCGAGACCACGCGTCCCGAGCCTTCGCGGAAATCCAGGAAACGGAAAGGAGCTCCGTAGGACTTCCGCTTCCAGGCCAGCCATTCCTCGGCAACGAACGGCCCCTTCGGCCCTTCCTCGATCGCCAGGTGATAGGTGATCACCGGCTTGTCGGGGGTTTCCCGGTATTTCAACTCGATCACGATGGGGCCCTGGGTCCCCCGGGTCCGCAGCTCCTTGAAACGGCCGCGGCGGTCCCAGGCCTTCCTCAGGCCCGAGGTGAAGCACTCCGAGAGGAAGGCGAAGACGTCGAAGATCGTCGACTTGCCGCTGCCGTTGGGCCCCAGGAACACCGTCAGGGGGGTCATCCCCCGAAGCTCCAGGTCGGCCAGCGCCCGGTACCGCTGGACCCGCAAGGATTCAATCCGGGGAATCGCGTGCCTTTTCTGCGGTTTCGTCGCCACGGCCCTATCCTCTCACGACCCGGTACGCCGGAATCCTCTGCTGCAGGCCCTTGAGCTGGAGCTCCCCCATCGGCTCGGTCGGGAAGGCGCCGCCGAGGAGGCGGTGGGTCTCGGGGCCGAGGACGATCTCGTCCGGCGGGGCCACCCCTTCCAGGCGGGAGGCGACGTTCACGGTGTTGCCCAGCACCGTGTAATCCACGCGCCGGGCGCTGCCGATGTCCCCCACCACCACCGGACCGCTGTTGAGCGCCACCCGCGCCTTGAAGCCGGGGAGCCCCTCGGCCGCCCGCCGGGCGTTCCAGGCCGCCAGCCCCTCCTGGATCTCCACCGCCGCCCGCACCGCCCGCACCGCGTGATCGGCCTGCGCCACCGGCGCTCCGAAGAAGGCCATCACGCAGTCGCCGATGAATTTGTCGAGGGTGCCGCCGGCCCGGAAGATCGCCTCCACCGAGAGATCGAGGAAGGCGTCGATCGATTCCGCCACCCGCTCGGGGGGAGCGTTCTCGGCGAAGGCTGTAAAACCTACCAGGTCCGCGAAGAGCACCGTGGCCTGCGCGCTCTGCAGGCGACGCATCCCCTCGTCCCCACCCTTCAACACCTCCTCGATCACGCTGGGCGAGTGATAGCGCTCCAGGCGGCTGCGCGCCTGGCGCTCGAATTCGGCCTTGCGGGCGTAGCGGATGCGCTCCACGGCCACCGCCGCGTAATTGGCCAGGGTGGTCAGCACGTCGAGATCCCGCTCGCGGAAGGCCCCCACGTGGAAGGGGGAATCCACCTGGATCACCCCCATGATCCGCTCGCCCGACCAGAGCGGCGCGCACATGGCCGAGCGGATCTGGTGCAGGCGGATCGACTCCCCGCCGGACAGCCGCTGGTCCGCCTGGGCGTCGAAGGTGACCATCGCCACCCGCTCGTGCATCACCGCCTGGAGCATGGTGCGCGAGACCGGCACCTCTCCCGTGGGGTGGCGCTCGGAGGTGTTCTTGATCCGCGCCAGCTCGCAGACGAGCTCCCCCGTGTCGTCCGAGAGGAGGATGAACCCGCGGTCGACCGGGAAGGCCTCGAAGGCCAGGTCGAGCACCCGCGAGAGCACGTCGTCCACCGACTCGGCCACGGTGAGCATGCGGGCCAGGCGGGTGAGGAAGCCGAACATCCGGTGGACGTAGGCCTGCTCCTCCGTCTCCTGGACCATCGTGGGGGCCGGGCCCACCCCCTCCTTCAGTCCGTAGGCGGCGGCGAACTCGGCCAGCGGGCGGATGATGGTGGCGTTGCCGAGCCCGGCAATCGTGCCGTCCAGCGCCTCGTCGGCCGCGGCCGGGGCCGGCCTGGCCGGACGCGCCTCCTCCTCTTCCAGCCGGATCTCGAAGGAGCCGATGGTCAGCAGGTCCCCC
>JAICSG010000254.1 GCA_025937035.1 Thermoanaerobaculia bacterium
CAGGGGCAGTTGCAGGGAGAGGTCGGGAGGGACCCAATTCCTCGCGGTGTAGGCGATCCTCAGCCGCGCGGGGCCGGACGGCAGGGAGGAGGCCGCGCGCAGCGCTTCCTGATTCAGCTCCAGGAGGGGAGCCAGTTGGGGCCGCTGGACCTGGAGGGCGGCGGGACCGCGCTTGACCGTGGTGGTGAGGAAATTCCTCTCGTCGGGTGAGAGCGCGAGCTGCCGGGCCGCTTTCTGGAGCCCGGCTCCGGCGTTGCCGGCCGGCAGGTCGGGCGGCTCGAAGCGTCCGGCGTCCAGGGGACCGGCGACCCGTTCGAGCCGGCCTTTCGCCAGGAAGTAGACCAGGAAGGGGAAGAGCAGGACCCCGGCCAGGACGACCACGGACAGGGCGATTACCCACCGGAGCCTCCGGCGGGGCGCGTCGGGAAAGGGAGCGTCGTCGATCGCTTCCATTCGAGTGGCTGCAAGTATACAGGGCTGCCCTTCCCATTCCCCCGGCCATCTGTTACAAAGGCTTCAATGGGCGACGATCAGAAGTACCGCCAGCGGGGATACAAGGATTCGGAGCGCCGCGACGAGCGCCCCCGGCCGGGTCTGCAAGGGCCGCGCGAGAAGAAGGACGGGCCGCGCGGCCGTGGGCTTGGAGCGCCGACCGAGTCGGTCTTCCGCTGCGCCGCCTGCGGCGAGAAGCGGCCGATGATCCTGGGCGACGAGCCGCTCCCCGTGGACGCCACCTGCGCCAAGTGCGGCGCCGATCTCCATACCTGCTCGAACTGCGTGAATTTCGATACCTCGGTCCGCTGGGAGTGCCGGAAGCACGAGGAGATCCCGGCGCGGGTCCCCAAGAAGCGGGACCGCAACGACTGCCCGCTCTTCACCCCGAAAATGGCTCAGGAGTTCGGGAAGGATTCCGACAAGCCCTCCCCGGGGGATGCGCGGTCGGCGTTCGACGCGTTGTTCAAGTTTTAGGTCACACCGCCCCATTCCGGATCAGCTGCGCGTAGAAGCGCACGATCTCGCCGTAGTTGGCGATCCCTACCCGTTCGTTGGTGCCGTGGATGCGCTTCAGGTCCGCCGGCTTCAGCCGCATGGGCACGAAGCGGTAGACGTTCGGGCTCAAGGACAGGTAGCGCTTGGTGTCCGTTCCCCCCGAGAGGAGGTTGGGGGAGACGACGGCGTTGGGGAAGGTCTGGGCCAGGGTGCGCTGGATCAGGGCGAATTCGGGCGCGCGGACGTCGGATTCCGGCGAGGGCTCGCTGTTGGCGTCTCCGATCGGGCTCACCCGGATGCCGGTCCCCACGGTGTCGCGCACGTGCCGGAGGACGCTCTGGATGGTGTCTCCGGGCAGGATGCGGAAGTTGACCACGGCGCGGGCCTCGTGGGGGAGGACGTTCTCCTTGATCCCGCCCTGGAAGATCGTGGGGGCCGTGGTGGTGCGGATGCGGGCGTTGGCGGCCGGATCGGCGGCGGCCTGCCTTTCGAGGAGCGGGCTGAAGAGCCAGAGGTTGGCGAGGATCACGCGGGGACCGAAGGGCATCTCGGGCGCCAGGTATTGATAGGAGCGCCGGGTGGCGCCTTCGATCCGCGCCGGCATCTGGTGATTCTCGAGGCTCTCGACGGCGGCGGCGAGGGTGCCGATGGCGCTGTGGGTGGGCGGCATCGAGGAGTGCCCTCCCTCGCTCCGGGCCACCAGCTCGACGCTCAGATAGCCCTTTTCCGCCGTGCTCACCATGGCGGCTGGCCGCTTGAGGCCCGGGATGGCGTCCTCGGCGATGAGCCCGCCCTCGTCCAGGATGAAGTCCGGCTTCACGCCCCGTTGTGCCAAGAGCTTGGCGATCTCCGCCGCGCCGTTTTTGCCACCCACCTCCTCGTCGTGGCCGAAGGCGAAGTAGATCGTGCGATCCGGTTGGAACCCTTTGCCCAGGAGCGTCTCGACGGCTTCGAGCAGGCCCAGCACGCCGACCTTGTCGTCGAGCGCGCCGCGCCCCCAGACCCAGGAGTCGTCCATGAAGCCGGAGAAGGCGGGATGGGTCCAGTCCTTCTCCGTGCCCGGCTCGACCGGCACCACGTCCTGGTGGGACATCAGCAGCACCGGCGGCAGCTCCGGCCGCCGTCCCTTCCAGGTGTAGAGCAGGCTGTAGCCGTTGACCACCTCGCGGGTGAGCGTGGCGTGGACCCTGGGGAAGCTCTGCTGGAGGTACCGATGGAGCCCCTGGAACGCCGCGGCCTCCACGTTCGCCCCGCCCTCGTGCGAGACGGTGGGGAAGCGGATCGCCCCCGCCAGCCGTCCTGCCGCCGCGCGAGCGTCGATCGTGAGATCGGTGACCGGCGGCGCCTGGACCTGGTAGGACTTGACCAGGATCATCCGCAGGAGGAGGACGACGATCAGCAGGACCAGCAGGAAGCCGAGGACGGCGAGGATCTTTTTCATGAGGCCTTGAGATCCGCCGTCGGCAAAAACCGCGGCGCCTTCCGCACCTTCGTCGCAGCCTCGAAGGCATAGGCGAATTTGATCAGCCTGGGCTCGTCCCAGGCCCTGCCGATGAACGAGATTCCCAGCGGGAGGCCGAAGACGAAGCCGGCGGGGACGGTGATGCTCGGGTAGCCGGCCACGGCGGCGAGCGAGGAGCTGCCGCCGGTCTCCGAATCGCCGTTGACGAGGTCGATCAGCCAGGCAGGGCCGCCGGTGGGGGCCACCAGGGCATCCAGCTTGTGCTGGGCCAGCATGGCGTCGATCCCCAGCTTGCGGGAGTGGAGGCGGCAGGTCGCGAGCGCCTTCTTGTAGGCCGGGTCGGTGAGCGGCCCCTTGGCCTCGGCCTGCAGGAAGATCTCCTGGCCGAAATAGGGCATCACCCGGTCCCGGTGGCGCTCGTTGAAGTCGATCACCTCTTTGAGAGTGTGGACCGGGGCCTTGGGCCCGAGGTCCGCGAGATAGCGGTTGAGGTCCGCCTTGAGCTCGTAGAGCAGCACCGCGAATTCGCTCTCGCCGGTCTTCCCCTCCGCGAGGTCCTTGACCGGATCGACGATCGTGGCTCCCGCCGAGCTCATCGCCGCCAGGGCCTCGGTGAGCATGGCGTTGGTCAGCGGATTCTTTTCGAGCGAGCGGGGATGGACGACGCCGATCCGCGCGCCTTTCAACCCGTTGGGATCGAGGAATTTGGTGTAGTCGGTCAGCGCCTTGCCGCGGCTCGGCAGGGTGGCCGCGTCGCGCTCGTCCACGCCGGTCATGGCGCCCAGGAGGATGGCGGCGTCGGCCACGGTGCGGGCCATGGGGCCGAGGGTGTCCTGGGTGTGGGAGATGGGGATGACCCCGGAGCGGCTGAGCAGGCCCACGGTCGGCTTGATGCCCACGATGCCGCAGATCGAGGAGGGGGAGACGATCGAGCCGTCGGTCTCCGAGCCCACGGCGGCGGCGCAGAGGTTGGCCGAGGCCGCCACCGCCGAGCCCGAGCTGGAGCCGGAGGGGTCACGGTCGAGGGCATAAGGGTTGCGGCACTGCCCGCCGCGGCTGCTCCAGCCGCTGCTGGAGCGGGTGGAGCGGATGTTGGCCCACTCGGAGAGGTTCGCCTTGCCGAGGAGGATCGCCCCGGCCTCGCGCAGGCGGGCGGCCACGAAGGAGTCCCGGGCGGGGATCGAGCCTTCGAGGGACAGCGAGCCGGCGGTGGTGGTCATCCGGTCCGCGGTCGCGATGTTGTCCTTGATCAGGATCGGAATCCCGTGCAGAGGCCCGCGGGGTCCCTTGGCGCGCCGCTCGGCGTCGAGCGCGTCGGCGATGGCCAGCGCCTCGGGGTTGACCTCGATCACCGCCCGCAGCTCCGGGCCCTTGACGTTCAGCTCGTCGATGCGGGCGAGGTACTTCTCGGTGATCGAGCGCGCGGTCTCCTTGCCCGATCGCATGGCTTGGGCGAACCCGGCGAGGGTCACCTCCTCGAGCTCGAAGGGCGCCGGAGAGGTTGAGCCCGGAGCGGCGGAAGCGGGTGCTGCGGGGGAGAGCAGAGGTCCGGCCGCGGCGAGCGCGCCGCTGGCGAGACCCGCCTTCATCAGAGCGCGGCGCGTCCAGGCGCTGGTGAAGCCGTCGTCCTGTTCTTTCAAGATTTTCTCCTCGGATGCCGATGCTATCTCAAAAGACGAGCATCCCCACCGCGGCGGCGAACATGAGCAGGGCCGTCAGGCCCACCAGGCCTTGAGCCAGCTTCGAGCTCGGCTGGCCCAGCATGGTGACCGAATCCGTGGCGACGATCAGGATGCCGACCAGCAGGAAGGGGGCGAGCAGGCCGTTGATGATGGCCGACCAGAAGAGGATGCGGATGGCGTTGACCTTGAAGAAGTCCAGCACGACGCCGGCCGCCGTGGAGAGAATGACGATCGAATAGAACCCGCGCGCCCGCCAGAGCTTCTGATCGAGCCCCTGGCGCCAGCGGAAGGTGTCGGCGACGGCGTAGGCGGCCGAGCCGGAGAGGGTCGGGATGGCCAGGAATCCCACGCCGAAGATGCCGATCGTATAGAGGGAGGCGGCGAAGTCGCCGGCCAGCGGCCGCAGGGCCGAGGCGGCCTCGCTCGAGGATTGGATTTGGGTGAGCCCATGGGCGTGGAGGGTCAGCGCCGTGGTGAGGATCACGAAGAACATCACCACGTTGGAGGAGAAGGTGCCGAACCCCACGTCGAACACCCGGTCCTGGAGCTCCCCCGGGGTCGCCCCCTCGCGGCGGACGAGCGTGGTGCGGCCGATGGATTTCTCCTCTTCCACCTCCTGCGAGGTCTGCCAGAAGAAGAGATAGGGGCTGATCGTGGTGCCCAGCAGGGCGACGAGGGTGGACCAGCCCTCCTTGGTCCGCGGCAGGGAAGGGGTGAACGTGTCGTGGAGGACCTTCCCCCAGTCCGGACGGAGGAGCAGCGCCGTGACCACGTAGGCGCAGAGGACCAGGGCCAGCCACTTGAGGACGTTGGCGATCCCGCGGTAGGGAAGCGCGATGGTGGCCACCACGATGAGGATGGCGAACAGGGTGACGAAGTAATGGGAGCTGAGGCCGGTGAGCATCCCCGCGGCGTCGGCCATGCCGGCCAGGTCCGCGGCCACGTTGAGGCTGTTGGCCGCGAGCAGGCTGAGCACGACGAGGATGAGGAGCCAGCGCGGGAAGCGGTCGCGCAGGACGTGGGCCAGCCCCTTGCCGGTAACCATACCGATGCGCGCGCACATCATCTGGACCACCGCCATCAGGGGCCAGGTGAGGAGGGCCGTCCAGAGGAAGGCGGTGCCAAACTGGGCTCCCGCGATGGAGTAGGTGGCAATGCCCGACGGATCGTCGTCCGCCGCGCCGGTGACCACGCCTGGACCGAGCGCCGCGAAGAACCGGCGGACGGGATGCTTCGCCTTGGCCATGGAGTCTCCCTGGAAGCGAGCGCCTGCTGTCCGCAGAGTCTACACTTCCCGGCCCCAGGGCCCAGGCGTATCATGCGGGGATCTCTGGAGGAATCCCGATGAATCGGCGCCGCGTCTCAGCTCTCGTCCTGACCTGTGTGCTCTCTCTCGGATGGACGGCCGCCGCGCCGCCGTCCCCGAAGGCCGCTCCCGAGCTCACGCCGGACCGGGTCCATTTCAATCTCCAGGGTCTGGCGGAGAAGGCGCCCGGCGAGATGAGGCCGGGGGTCCCTTGGGAGGAGGACGCGGAGCCGGGGCTGACCACGGAGCCGCCGAGCGTGCGGTTCGATCTGGGCGACAAGGGCACCGGGACCGTGGGTTTCCGGCAACTGGTGGTCTATCCCGCGCCAGCCTTCCGCGAGCTGTTCCTGAAGGCGGGGATGGAAAAGGGGAACCCGATCGACGTCCTCGGCAACCTGATCAAGAGCGGGTCCACGACCTTGAACGGGGAGATCCCCATCCTGCCGCGGATCGAGGCCGTGCAGATCCTCAGGGCCCGGATCAAGCACCTCTCCTTCCATGGCGGCAAGGGGGTCGCGTTCCTCACCGCCTACGCGCAGGAGCCGATCCCCGTGGGCAATGACTCCCTCGTCTACACCTTCCAGGGCCTGACCGACGACGGCCGCTACTGGGTGGCCCTCTACTATCCGGTCGCCGCCTCCGTCTTGCCCAAGGCCGCCGCGGAAAGCCCCGAGCTCAAGAACGTGACAGCCTTCGAGGAGCACTTCGGCGTCTACATCGAGAAGACCGCGCGAGCCCTGGAAGACCCCAAGACCGTCTTCACCCCCGATCTGGAGAAGTTGGACGCGCTGGTGCGGTCGATCGAGATCCGGTGAGGCTGGGC
>JAICSG010000335.1 GCA_025937035.1 Thermoanaerobaculia bacterium
CCATGCCGAGCCGCGGCGAGGGGTTCGGGCTCGTCTACCTGGAGGCGATGCGGGCGGGCAAGCCGGTGCTGGCCGCCCGGGACAGCGCCGCCGAGGAGATCGTGGTGGACGGCGCCACCGGAATCCTGGTCGATCCGGACGACCGCGAGGAGCTGCGGGGCGCCCTCGGCCGCCTGCTCGACTATCCCGGCGAGGCCAAAAGGATGGGCGAGGCCGGCTTCGAGCGCTGGCGCAGGGAGTTGGGCCTGGAACGGTTCCGCGAGCGTCTGCGCCCCCTGTTGGAGAGGTTGATCGGCTGATGTGCGGCATCAACGGCATCCTCCGCCTGGCGGATTCGGCCCCTCCGGTCGATGGGGATGAGCTCCTGCGCACCCGCGACGCCATGACCGCCCGGGGGCCGGACGGCTGTGGGGCCTGGATCGCGGAGGACGGCCGGGTGGGGCTGGCGAGCCGGCGGCTGGCGATCCTCGACCTCTCGGAGGCCGGGGCCCAGCCCATGGCCTCGGCGGACGGCCGCTTCCGGCTGGTGATGAACGGCGAGATCTACAACTTCCGGGAGCTTCGCCGGGAGCTGGAAGCCCAGGGGGTCTCCTTCCGGTCGCACAGCGATACGGAGGTGGTGCTCGCCCTCTACGCCCGCGAGGGGGCGGCCATGCTCTCCCGCCTGCGGGGGATGTTCGGGCTGGCGATCTGGGACGGGCGGGAGGGGACGCTGCTCCTGGCCCGCGATCCGCTGGGCATCAAGCCGCTCTACGTCTCGACCGCGGGCGGATACCTCCGCTTCGCCTCGCAGGTGAAGGCGCTGGAGCAGGGGGGCGCGGTCTCCCGGGAGATCGATCCCGCCGGGATGGCCGGATTCCTCCTCTGGGGATCGGTCCCCGAGCCGTTCACCCTCCGCAAGGCGGTCAAGGCCCTGCCGGCCGGGCATTTCCTGCTCGTCCGGGACGGCCAGGTGGGTGAGCCCGCGTCATTCGAGATCCCGAAAATCGAGCCGATGGAGCCCGCGGCGGCGGTCGAGGATTCGGTGCGGGCGCACCTGGTCTCGGACGTGCCGGTCGCGGTGTTCCTTTCGGCCGGGCTCGATTCCAGCCTGATCGCGGCGCTCGCCAAGCGCCATCTGCCGGAGCCGCCGGCCACGTTCACCCTCCGCTTCGACGCCCTGGAGGGGACGCCCCAGGACGAGGCGCCGCTCGCCGCCGAGGTGGCGCGCCGGCTGGGGACCCGCCACGTGGAGCGCCGGGTGGGGCGGGCCGACTGTGCCGATCTCTGGGAAGGGGCGCTCGCGGCCATGGACCAGCCGAGCATCGACGGCTTCAACACCTGGGTGGTGAGCCGGGCGGCCCACGAGGCGGGGCTGAAGGTGGTGCTCTCCGGCCTGGGCGGGGACGAGGCCTTCGGCAGCTATCCCTCGTTCGCGGACGTGCCCCGGCTGGAGCGGATGGCGCGGAGGCTGGGCCGGGTGCCGGGCCTCCCCGCGGCCTGGCCGCCGCTCGCGAAGGCCTTCGCCTCGGACCGCCCGAAGCTCCAGGGGCTCCTCCGCTACGGCCGCACGCTCCCCGGCGCCTACTTCCTGCGCCGGGGGCTGTTCCTCCCCGAGGAGCTGCCCGGGGTGATGGGCCGCGACGCCGCCTCGGAGGGGCTGCGGAGCTACGACCCGGTGGCGGACGCCGCGCGGGTGCTCGCGGCCGGCAACGGCCGGGCCGCCGAGGGGTGGACGGCCGTCCATCTCCTGGAGAGCGCCCGCTACATGCGCAACCAGCTCCTGCGCGACTCGGACTGGGCCTCCATGGCCTGGTCGGTCGAGCTGCGGGTGCCGCTGGTGGACGCCTGGCTCTACCGGCGGCTGGCCGCCAATGGGTTCGAGCCCGCCCGGAGCGCGGGCAAGGCGGAGCTGGTGCGGCGGGCCGCCCCGGAGCTGCCGGCGGAGGTCCTGGCGCGGCCCAAGAGCGGGTTCTACATTCCGGTGGCCGAGTGGATGCGGCCGGAGCTGGCCGCGAAACGGCCGGGGGAGCGGTCGCGGTGGCTGGCCCTGCGGGTGCTGGAGGCCTTCCGGTGAGCGTCCCCGCCCGCGCCCTCAACCCCGCCCCGGCGGAGGGAGGATGGCTCTCCCGCTGGACCCGCATCCTCGCCGCCTACCTCACCGCCCAGACGCTCACGCAAGCCCTGGGCATCCTGGCCGGGCTGCTGTTCGTCAACCTGATGCCGGTGCGGGAGTTCGCCCTCTACACGCTGGCGACCTCGGTGGTCACCTTCTTCACCTTCCTCTCGGACCTCGGGAGCACCTCCTCCCTGGTCTTCTTCTTCCGCCGCTCGCAGGGGGAGGAGGGGGAGCTGCGGCGCTTCGTGGCGGCCGTGCTCTCGCTGCGCAAGGTGGCCTTCCTGGCGGGCGCGCTCGCGGTGGCCGCGGCCTTCCCGCGCGCCTCGGCCGCCCGCGGGTTCGGCCTGCGGGAGTCGCTGCCGGCGGCGGCGGGGATCATCCTCTGCGCCTGGTTCCAGCTCAGCTCCTCGGTGCGGGTGCTGGCCCTGCGTCTGCTCGACCGCTACGGCCAGTCCTACCGGGCGGAGGTGGCGGGCTCCGGGCTCCGGCTCGCCATCGCCCTGGCGATGGCCGCGGCGGGCGCCCTGTGGGCCTGGCTGGGCGTGCTCTCCGCCGGGCTCGGCATGGCCCTGACCTCGTTCCTGGCCAAACCCGCCAGCCCGGTCCGGATCGCCGAGGACCTCGCCCCCTACCGCCGGAAGATCCTGCGCTACCTGCTGCCGAGCCTGCCGAGCGCCCTCTACTTCTCGATCCAGGGGCCGCTCACCGTCTGGCTGGCGGCCACCTTCGGCTCGACCCGCAACATCGCCGAGGTGGGCGCCCTGGGGCGGCTCGGCCTGATCATGGGGATCTTCTCCAGCCTGACGGGCGTGGTCTTCCTCCCCCGGCTGGCGCGGATCACCGACGAGCGGCTCTACTGGCGGCGCTATCTCCAGTTCGGCGCCCTGCTCCTCGCCATCGCGGCGGCGGTCCTCCTCGCCGCGGCCGTGGTCCCCGACCTCTTCCTGCTGCTCCTGGGCAGGAAGTACTCCGGGCTGTACACGGAGCTGCTGCTGACCGTCGGCTCCTCCGGATTCACCCTCGTCGGGGGGTACGCGGTGTCGGTCAACCTCGCCCGCTCCTGGAACCGCTGGGAGGGGCTGGCGGTGGTGCTCCTCATCGCCTCCCAGGCGGTCATGGTGGCCGTCCTGCCGCTATCGCGCACCTCGGGGGTGCTCTCCTTCAACCTGCTCTCGGGCGCCGTGGGCCTGTCGCTCCAGATGATGATCACCCTGACCGGCTTCTTCCGCCCCCGGTGGGTGCAATGGATGCCGTGAGATGCTGCGGGTCTGCCACGTCACCCCCACCTACTTCGCCCCCGAGTCGGCGCTCGGCGGCGGCGAGCGCTTCGCCGAGGAGCTGGCGCGGGCGATGGCCGGCCGGGCCGAGGTCAAGCTGGTGAGCTTCGGACCGCGGGAGATCCGCGAGCGGCCGGCCCCCCATTTCGAGCGGGTGATCCTGCGGAGCCGAGGGCCGCGCCCCATGGTCCCCTTCTCCCCCGGCCTCTTCCGCGAGCTCTGGCGGGCGGACGTGATCCACTGCCACCAGTACTTCGTGCTCCCCACCTTCCTGGCCGCCCTCACCGGCCGGCTGCGGGGGAGCCGGGTGTTCGTCTCCGACCTGGGAGGCGGCGACTGGACGCCGGCCTATCAGATCGACCAGTCGCGCTGGATCGCCGCCCATCTGCCGATCTCGGAGTACGCCGCCCGCGGGCTCCACGGCCGCAACCGGCGCTACCAGGTGATCCACGGCGGCGTGGACCTCGGCCGCTATCCCATGCGACCGGAGGGGGAGCACGACGGCTCGGCCGTCTTCCTCGGCCGGGTGCTGCCGCACAAAGGGGTCCACTTCCTGATCGAGGGGCTGCCGCCGGGCATCCCCCTCCACGTCATCGGCCCGCTGCTCGACCCGGGCTATCTCGAACGCCTGCGGTCGCTCGCGGCGGGCAAGGACGTCCGCTTCCACGGCCCGCTGCCGGACGCGGAGGTGATCGGGCGGCTGGGCCGGGCCATGGCGCTCGTCCATCCCACGCCGGTGGGGCCGGACGGCTCGGCCGGAGTCCACGAGCTGTTCGGCCTGGCGCTGGTGGAGGCGATGGCCCGGGGGTGCCCGGTGATCGCCTCGGACGCGGCCTCTCTCCCCGAGATCGTGGAGCCCGAGGTGAGCGGCCTCCTGGTGCCGCCGAACGATCCCGCCGCCATCGGCGGAGCCCTGAAGCGGCTGCGGGGGGATCTGGAGCTCTGGCGCCGCCTCTCCACCGGAGCCCGCCAGCGGGTCGAGGAGCGATTCACCTGGGAAAAGGTTGTCGACCGCTGCCTGGAGGCGTACGGGCTTTGAGCCTGCGCATCCTGATGGTGATCCACACCGAATGGAGCCCCAACCTGGGGGGGCCGCGGGCGCAGATCGAGCTGGGCGAGGAGCTGGCGGCCCGCGGGGACCACGTGGAGAAATTCAGCTACGAGGACGCCTTTCCGCCCGTCCCCCCGGCCCGCCCGGGGAGCGCCCTGCGGGTGCGCGACTTCCTGCGCAGCAACCGCAGCTTCGCGGCGCGCGCCCGCGACCACGTGCGGGCCCACGGCCACCGCTTCGACGTGATCGACGCCAATCAGACCGACCTCCCCTTCCCCAAGCGGGACCTCGGCTTCTCCGGCCTGCTGGTCGCCCGCTCGGTGGGTCTGATCCCGGCCTACGAGGATTTCGAGCGCTGGGCGGCCCGGCGGTGGCCGGAGCCCCCCTCCGCCCGCCGGCTGGTCTACCGGGCGCTCACCTGGCCGGGGCACCGCCGCCGGCTGCGCGACGTGGAGCGGAGCTTCCGCCACGCCGACCTGATCAACGTCTCGAACCGGGACGACCTGAAGGCGGTCGCCGAGGGGATGGGCTTCGGGAACAAGGTGGTGATGTTCCCCTTCGGCCTGCCGGAGGCCCGGCGGGAGGCCTTCCGCGCCGCCCGGGCGGGCGTGGCCGAACGGCTGGCGGCGCGCACGGTGGCCTTCATCGGCGCCTGGAACAGCCGCAAGGGGTCGCGCGACTGGCCGGCGATCGTGCGGCGGGTGCGCGAGCGGGTGCCGGACGCCCGCTTCCTGTTCCTGGGGACGGGGCACGACCGCGACTACGTGCTCGCCGGCTTCCGCCCGGAGGACCGCGCGGCCCTGGAGGTGGTGCCCCGCTATGAGAGCCGGGGCTTGCCCC
>JAICSG010000929.1 GCA_025937035.1 Thermoanaerobaculia bacterium
ATGCCGTACTCCTCGGTCTCGATCAGCAGGTCGGCCCACTGGCGGGCGGTCTCGCGGCGGAAGGGCTCGCGGCCCAGGAGATAGGCGCGGACCTCTTCGAGCTCGGACTCCTCGATGCCGTCCTGCACCAGGCGGGTGATCTCCTCGATTACGCCGCGCTCGGCCTTCTCCACCGTGGCCGGGGAGGTGCCGACGTAGGCCAGGAGGCGGCCGGGATCGAGCCCCGAGCCGGCCACGGTCTGCGCGTAGGCGGTGTAGGCCAGCCCCTCGCGCTCGCGGATGCGGGCCGGGATCCGCCCCGTCAGCCCGGCGCCGGAGCCCAGGATCACCGCCAGCAGCTCCAGCGCCGTGTAGTCCGGATGGCGGCGCGGCACCGAGAGGTGGCCGACGTAGAGATGGGCCTGGTCCTCGGCGTCGGTGGTGACGTGGGCGCGCGGTCCGGTGCCCACGGGCGCCGGGGGGCCGGAGTAGGGCTCGGCGCCGTTCTCCGGACGCCCCAGGAGGCGAAGGAGCCGCTCGCGGACGGGGTCCTCGTCCACCACGCCGGCTACAGAAGCGAGGATGCCGTGCGCCTGCGCCCGGCGGGCGAATTCGGCGCAGTCGGCGGGGGTGAGGGCGAGGAGGCTCTCGGTGCTGCCGTGGAGCGGCCGGCTGCGCGGGTGCGGGGTGTAGAGCTGCTCGTAGAAGCCCCAGATGGTCTTGATGTCCGGCTGGTCGGAGAGGCTCTCGAGCTCGGCCGCGGTCTGGCGGGCGGTCCAGGAGCAGCGGTCCTCCGGGAAGGTCGATTCGAGCAGCAGCTCGACCGCCCACTCCAGAGCCAGCTCCCAGTCCTGGGCCAGGGCGTCGACCGAGACGCTGATGCTCTCGAAGGTGCCGTTGCTCTGCACCACCATCCCCTTGCTCTCGGCCTGCTCGGCGATCCGCCGCCAGTCGCGCGTGCGGGTCCCCTCGGTGAGCATGCGGCCGGTGAGCAGGGCCTGCCCGGGGATCGGCTCCTCCCGGCCGCCGGCCCGGAATTGCAGCCGGACGGCGACCACGGGGGCGCCCTCGACCCGCCGGACGCGGACCACGGGAGGGGGTGTGGAGGCGCTCACGATTTTGGGAGCGACCAGCCCACGACGCAGCCGTGCTCGGGGCGCAGGTAGCGGCCGGCCACGTCGAGGAGCCGGCCGGTGTCGGTGGCGAGCAGGCGCTCGAGGTGGAGGTCGAGGTATTCGAGATCGAAGAGCGCCAGGGCGAGCCCCACGGAGAGGGCCTGCTGGTGGACCTTCTCGTGACCGAAGACCCAGTCGGCGACGGCGATCTGGCGGCAGCGCTCCATCTCCTCCTCATCCGGCGGATGGCCGCGCAGCTCGTCCAGCAGCTCGAAGACGCGGGCCTCCACGCGGGCCGGCTCGATGCCGGGGACCACCTCGGCGGTGATCGTCATCAGGCTGGCGTCCATCCCCTCGGAGAGGTCGGCCGAGATCCAGACGCAGAGCTGCTCCTCCTCCACCAGGGTGTGCTGGAGGCGGCTGGTGCGGCCGCCGCCCAGGACGGTAGCGGCCAGGCGCAGGGCCGGATGATCGGGGTGCGCGCCGTGCGGGGCGCGGAAAGCCAGGGCGAGACGGGCGACCTCCCCCTTGCGGCGCTCCAGCCGCTCGACGCCGCTCAGGGGGACCGTGGGCGCCGTGAAGCCGCGGCGCTGCTCGGCCCCGCCGGGGATGCCGCCGAGGATCCGCTCGACCGCCTCGAAGGCGCCGTGGCCGATGTCCCCCGCCACCACCAGGATGGCGTTGTCCGGCCGGTAGAAGCGGCGGTGGAAGTCGCGCAGCTCCTCGCCGCCGGTGGCCAGCAGGGTCTCGCGGGTGCCGAGCACGGGACGGCCGTAGGAGTGGCCGGGGAAGAGGCGCTCGTGCACCGCCATCTCCAGGGCGTCCCAGGGCTCGCTGTCGTACATGGCGATCTCTTCGAGGATCACCTGGCGCTCGCTCGCCACCTGCTCGGGATCGAGGGTGAGGGAGGACATGCGGTCGGCCTCGATGGCCAGGGCCTCGGTCCAGCGGTCGGCGGCGAAGTTGAAGTAGTAGGCGGTCGAGTCGTGGCTGGTGAAGGCGTTGTTGACCCCGCCGAGCGCCTGGGTGAGGCGGTCGATCTCCCCCGGGCCGAAGCGGGCGGCCCCCTTGAACATCATGTGCTCGAGGAAGTGGGCGGTGCCGCCGTGCCCCGGGATCTCGTCGCGGGTGCCGGCGCGGTAGAAGAGGCCCGAGGTGACGACCGGCGCCTGGGGGTTCTCCAGCAGACAGACGGTCAGCCCGTTGCCGAGCCGCTCGAGCTCCAGCCTCC
>JAICSG010000417.1 GCA_025937035.1 Thermoanaerobaculia bacterium
GCACGAGCAGCACTGCGCACATGGTCACGCAGCTGAAGGCCGCGAACATCGAGTGGATGAGCTACCAGGAGGGCATGACGCAAGGCACCTGCCCGATCTCGAGCATCGGGGGGACGTTCTACGCGGCCAAGCACGATCCCTTCGTCTTCTTCCGCGACGTCTCGGGCAACCCGCCGTCGAAGACCAACACCTATTGCTCCTCGCACAGCAAGCCCTACAGCTCCTTCGCCACCGACCTGGCGGCCAACAACATGCCGGACTACGTCTTCATCACGCCGAACCTCTGCCACGACATGCACGGCGCGACCGGCTGCTCGAGCAGCAACACGATCAAGTCGGGGGACGACTGGCTGAAGGCGGAGCTGCCGCGCATCATCAACTGGGTCACCCTCAACAACGGCGTCATCTTCATCGTCTGGGACGAGGGGAGCTCCACGGCCAAGATCCCCTTCCTGGCGATCGGCCCCGGCGTCAAGACGGGCTATACCGGCACGGTCAGCTACGATCACGGCTCGATCATCAAGTCGGTCGAGGAGATCTTCGGCCTGCCGCTGCTCTCCACGGTCAGCGGCAAGAACGATCTGGCGGATCTGTTCAACGCCGGATTCTTCCCGTAAAGGGAACACGGACCGACACGGACGAGCACAGACGGCATCTTTGCTGTCCGTGCTCGTCCGTATTGGGCCCGGGGCGGCCCTTTCTCCCTTCGTGCTACGATCCTCCCGCCATTCTGGCACCCCGAACCCTTTGAGACCGGGGCCCGCGCACGCCGGTGCGCGGGGTGGAGGAGAGGGCATGGATTCGAGCTCGCATCCGGCCGGGAAGCGGCCGGGTCTGATCATGGCGATCGGCGGCGCGGAGGACAAGGTCCGCGAACGGGTCATCCTGCGCCGGTTCGTGGAGGCCTGCGGCGGCCCGGACGCCAACATCGTGGTGCTGGCGACCGCCTCGGAGCACCCGGAGACGGGGGACCGCTACGCCGAGCTGTTCTACGGCATGGACGCCGACACGGTCGAGGTGCTGCGCATCCGCACCCGTGAGGACGCGGTCGAGGCCGGGCGCGACGTCCACGACGTGCTGGAGACCGCCACCGGATTCTTCATGACCGGCGGCAGCCAGCTCCGTATCTCCTCGGCCCTGGGCGGCACGGCGCTCGCCGCGTCGCTGCGCCGCCGCCACGCCGAGGGGATGGTGGTGGCCGGCACCAGCGCCGGCGCGGCGGTGATCTCCCGCCACATGATCTCGATGGGGGAGAGCGGCGGCACCCCCCGCCGCCGGCTGGTCCAGATGGCCCAGGGGCTCGGCTTCGCGCCCGACCTCGTGATCGACCAGCACTTCCGCCGCCGCGACCGCATGGGCCGGCTGATCACCGCGCTCTCCTACAACCCCGAGCCGCTCGGCGTGGGGGTCGACGAGGACACCGCCGCGATGATCGACGCCGGCGGCGTGCTGACCGTGCTCGGCTCGGGCGCGGTGACCATCGTCGACGCCTCGGGCCTGCGCTTCACCGACAGCCACGCCGTCCACCGCGGCCAGCCGGTCGCCATGCTGGGGCTCAAGGTGGACTTCCTCACCAGCGGCTGCCGCTACGACATCCTGCGGCGGGCGGGGCTCGCGCCGGACAGCTCCGAGCGGCTCAACGCCGCCGCCGAGGAGATCGAGATCGGGAGCGCCGAACGATGAAGATCCTGGACACCCGCGTCTACCGTGGCCCCAACCTCTACGCCCTGCGCAAGGTGATCCGCCTGCGCGTCGACCTCGGCGAGCTCGAGGACTATCCGACGGGCAAGCTCCCCGGCTTCGTGGACGGCCTCCTGGAGGCGATACCCTCCCTGCGCGAGCACACCTGCTCCTACGGCGAGCCCGGGGGCTTCGTGCGCCGTATGACCGAGGAGGAGGGGACCTGGCTCGGGCACGTGCTGGAGCACGTGGCGATCGAGCTCCAGTGCCTCGCCGGCACGCCGGTCAGCTATGGCAAGACGCGCGGCCACGACCTGCCGCGCGGCCAGTATCACGTGATCTACAGCTACGAGGAGGAGGCGGTGGGGCTGGAGGCCGCCGAGGTCGGCCTGCGCCTGATCCGCCATCTGCTGACGCCCGAGCACGCGGCCCATCTCCCCGGCCCCTACGATTTCAAGACCGACCTGGTGGATCTCGTCCGCCTCGCCCAGCGCCGCGCCTTCGGCCCCTCGACCGCCTCCCTGGTGCGCGCCGCCGAGGAGCGGGACATGCCCTGGATCCGGCTCAACGAGCGCTCGCTGGTCCAACTCGGCCACGGCAAGTACCAGCGCCGCATCCAGGCCACCGTCACCAGCGAGACCCGCCATACGGCCGTGGAGATCGCCTCGGACAAGCGGCTGACCAATCAGATTCTTTCGGACCTCGGCCTCCCCGTGCCGCGCCAGATGCGGGTGCGCGGCCCCAACGACGCCGTCGAGGCCGCGGAAAAGATCGGCTATCCGGTGGTCGTCAAGCCGCTCGACGGCAATCATGGCAAGGGGGTTTCGATCAACCTCACCACGCCCGAGCAGGTGCGGACGGCGTTCGAGCAGGCCTACGAATTCTCCTCGGTGGTGATCGTCGAGACCTTCCAGGTGGGGAACGACTATCGAATCCTGGTGGTCGACGGCAAGGTGGTGGCGGCGGCGCAGCGGGTGCCCGGCCACGTGGTGGGGGACGGCGCGCACACGATCGCCGAGCTGGTCGACGCCGTCAACCAGGACCCCCGGCGCGGCATCGGTCATGAAAAGGTTTTGACGCGCCTGGAGCTCGATCATCAGGCCCTGCGGTTGATCGAGGCGGCGGGGCTGACCCCCGAGTCCGTGCTTCCGGATGGAACGGTTTTCTATCTGCGCTCGACGGGCAACCTCTCGACCGGCGGCACCTCGGTCGACGTGACGGACGCCATCCACTACGACAACCGGATCATGGCCCAGCGCGCGGTCAAGGCGATCGGCCTCGACGTCGGCGGCGTGGACTTCATCTCGCCGGACATCGCCCGCAGCCACAAGGAGGTGGGGGGCGCGATCGTCGAGATCAACGCCGCGCCCGGCTTCCGCATGCACACCGCGCCCACCGAGGGCAAAGCCCGCGACGTCGCCGGCCCGGTGCTCGACATGCTGTTCCCCAAGGGGACGCCGTACCGCATCCCGATCGCCGCCATCACGGGGACCAACGGCAAGACCACCACCACCCGCATGGTGGGGCACATCCTCAAGCTCTCGGGCTGCACGGTCGGCATGACCACCAGCGACGGCGTCTACATCGACGGCGAACTGACGGTCTCGGGGGACATGACCGGCCCGTGGGCCAGCCATCTGGTGCTGCGCGATCCCTCGGTGGACGCGGCGGTGCTGGAGACGGCGCGCGGCGGCATCGTGCGCGCCGGGCTCGGCTGGCGCAAGTGCAAGGTGGGGGCGGTGCTCAACGTCGCCGCCGACCATCTGGGGATGGGCGGCATCCAGGACCTCGACGAGCTCGCCGAGGTGAAGCGGGTGGTGGTCGAGGTCGCCCAGGAATGGTGCGTGCTCAACGCCGACGACGAGCGGGTGGCCAGGATGGCGGCGCACAGCCCGGGCCAGCCGATCTACGTGACCCTGCGGCGGGACAACGAGCTCGTCCGCAGGCACATCCGCGACAAGGGGCGGGCGGTGGCGCTGGAGGAGGGGCTGAACGGGCGGATGATCGTGCTCTACGAGGGCGAGGAGCAGATCCCGCTGCTGTGGGCGCGGCAGATCCCGGCCACCGTCGAGGGGCACGCCATCCACAACATCCAGAACGCCATGTTCGCCACCGCGATCGCCCACGCCATGGGGATCAGCCTGGAGAACATCCGCCAGGGGCTGCGCACCTTCACCACCGATTTCTTCCAGACTCCTGGGCGGATGAACTTCTACAACGAGCTCCCCTTCCGCGTGCTGCTCGACTACGCGCACAACGCCCACGGCATGACGGCGATGGCGCAGACGGTCCGCGGGCTCACCGTGACCGGCCGCCGCATCGGCGTCCTCGCCGCCCCGGGGGACCGCCGGGACGAGGACATCCGCGATCTCGCCCGCGCCGCCGCCCCGGCCTTCGATTTCATCCTCCTGCGGGAGGACGACCGTCTGCGTGGCCGCAAGCCCGGCGAGACCGGCGAGATCCTCCGCCAGGGGCTGCTCGCCGCCGGCTTCCCGGCCGACCGCGTCGCCGCCGGCATCTACGGCGAGGAGGCTGCCGTCCAGACCGCCCTGGAGACCGCCCAGCCGGGGGACCTCCTGGTGATCTTCGGCGACGATCTCGACCGCTGCTGGCATCAGATCGTCTCCTTCGGCCGTCCCGCGGGAGCCCCGGCCATCCCCCCTCCCGCCACCGCGCCCGTCTTCGCCTCGGACGAGCCGCCGCTGGCCAGCGCCATCCTCGCGGCCGATTCCGCCGAGGAGCGGCGGGCGGGGGAGCATGAGGACTAGCTTGATCTTGGGCTTGGATCGGACTACTTTGTCCCTATGAGAAGGGTCAACCTCAAATACGCCAAGGACCACCTGGAGAGCCTCGTCGACGAGGCGATTGCAGGGGAAGAGGTCGTCATCACGAGCCAGGGCACCCGGCCCGTCCGTCTTCTCCCGGTGGGCGAGGAACAGGAAAGGGCGAGCACCTCCGGCCCGCAACGGGCGAAGATCGAGGCTCTCCTCTCTCA
>JAICSG010000398.1 GCA_025937035.1 Thermoanaerobaculia bacterium
GATTTTTGATTTTTCTTGGCGCCTCGACCCTCTACGCCGCCCCCTGCCCCACCCCGGCCGGCTGCGATCCGGCGCTCCTGGAGCGGCGGACCCTGGACGCGCTCCGTATCCCGGGTCCGCCGCCGGTGATCGACGGCCGGCTGGACGAGCCGGCGTGGAGCCGGGCGCCCGTCGCGACCGGCTTCACCCAGAGCAGGCCGCGGCCGGGAGCGCTGGCGTCGCTCCCCTCGGAGGCGCGGGTGCTGGTGGACGACGAGGCGGTCTACGTGGGATTGACCTATCTCGATCCCGAGCCGGCGAAGATCCTCAAGCCCCTGGCCCGGCGAGACGACGAGACGGTCTCCGACTGGGCCTTCGTCGAGATCGACAGCCGCCACGACCGCCGGTCCGGCTTCTCGTTCGGGGTCAACCCGCGCGGGGTCCAGGTGGACGGCCTGTGGACCGACGACACCAGCTATGACGCCTCCTGGAACGCCGTCTGGGAGGCGGCGGCCCACGTGGACGCCCACGGCTGGACGGCGGAATTCCGCATCCCGTTCTCGCAGCTCGCCTTCAGCCTGCCGCCGGACGGCGGGGATCTCGTCTGGGGGATCAACTTCTACCGCAACAGCCCGTCGCGCGGCGAGTCGTCCAACTGGTCGCCCCGCTACTCCGGCCTGGGCGGCGTCGTGTCGCATTTCAACGACCTGCGGCTGCCGGCGCCGGCGCGGGTCCACCGCCTGGAGGTGACCCCCTATACGGCGCCGCGGCTGGGCAACGATGGTCCCGGCGGCGAGCGCAAATCGTCGGTCCGGGCGGGCGCCGACCTCAAGGTGGGGATCGGATCGAGCTTCAGCCTCACCGCCACCCTGCTCCCCGACTTCGGCCAGGTCGAGGCCGATCCGTCGCAGGTGAACCTCACGGCCTTCGAGCTCTTCCAGGCCGAGCAACGCCCCTTCTTCCTGGAAGGGATCGACGTCTTCCGCATGGGCACCTCGCTCGCCTTCGCCACCCGCGAGACCTCGTTCGCCGACGAATCGCCGTTCTACTCGCGGCGGGTCGGCCGCGCCCCGCGAGGCGACCTGCCGCCGGGCACGACGGTGGCCGAGATCCCGACCGCCACGGAGCTCCTGGGCGCCCTGAAGCTCTCCGGACAGACCTCCGGCGGCTGGACGCTGGGCGTCTTCGCCGCCGAGACCGATCGCGAGCGGGCCCTGCTCGACCGGCCGGACGGCTCCCGGCTGTGGGGGCCGGTCGAGGCCCGGTCGACCGCCACGGTGGCGCGGGCGGTGCGGAGCTTCGGCCACGGCGACTCCTCCTTCGGGCTGTTCGCCGCCGATCTCCACCGCTCCGGGCTGGGACCGGTGCTCGCGCCCCAGGAGGTGAGCGACGCCGCGGCCCTGGGCGCCGAGATCCAGCACCGCTTTAACGAGGAGCGCTACGAGCTGCGAAGCTGGGTCCTGGGGAGCCGGCTCGCAGGGAATGAGGCGGCGATCGCCCGCGTGGCGGAGTCGCCCAGCCACTACTTCCAGCGGCCGGACGCCCAAGAGCTCCCACGGGCGCCGTACGGCACCAGCCTCTCAGGGGTCGCTGCCGAGACCCGCCTCTCGCGCGTGGCGGGCAGCCTGCTCTGGAACCTGACGGCGCGGGCGGTGAGCCCGGGGCTCGACGTCAACGAGCTGGGCTTCCAGCGCAATTCGGACTGGTTGCTGCTGGCGGGGTCCTGGCAGTACCAGGTCTTCCGGCCCGGCCACCGCATCCGCGCCTGGTCGGTGGGCTCCAGCAATCTGGGCTCGGGATGGACCTGGTCCGGCGAGCCCCGCGCCCGCGTCCTCGACGCCTGGATCTCCGCCGACACCGGCAATTATTGGAACGCCAAGCTCGCCGTCACCCGCGAGATGTCGGCCCTCTCCACCGCCTGGCTGCGCGGCGGGCCGGCGCTGCTCCTGCCGCCGCGCACCACCCTGGCGCTCTCGCTCGCCACCGACCAGCGCAAGGCCTCGTACGGCACCCTCGACGTGAGCGCCGGGAACGAGCCGGCCAGCGGCTCGCGGTCGCTGCGCGTGACGCCCCTGGTCAATCTCCGGGTCTCCGAGAAGCTCCAGGGCTCGGTGGGGACCACCTGGGAGTCGGACACCGTGGGCTGGCAGCCCGTGGGGCGCGACGGGGCCGAATACCGGGTGGCCCGCCTGCGCCAGCGGACCCTCTCGCTCACCTTCCGGGCCGACCTCACCCTCACCCCCCGGCTGGCCTTCCAGGCCTACCTGCAGCCGTTCAGCAGCGTGGGGAGCTACGACCAGTATCAGCGGCTGGCCGCGCCGCGCGATCCGGACCCCGGACGCCGCTTCGCCCCCCTGGCGTCCGAAGCCTCTGGAACCGCTTCGCAACGGAGCCTGAACGGCGATCTGATCCTGCGCTGGGAGTATTATCCGGGCTCCTTCCTGACCGTCGTCTGGAATCACCAGCGGAATGCCCTCTCCCAGGACCCGCGGGATACGGCGGAGAGCGGCCTCACCCGGCTCCTCGGCGATCCGCCGGTGAACGTCCTGCTGGTCAAGGTCAGCCGGCGGTTCGGAGCCTGATCCGGGAATACGAGAGGAGCCGAATTTGTAATCCGGGTAGTTGTATCCGACTTGTAAATGACTGATACTATGTTCTCCCGGATTACCGAAGCAGCCTCCTCATGATTGCAGAGACCCAACGGGCCCGCGCCCTCGATCCCGAGCTCAGCTCCACCCGCGAGGCCATGCCGCCTCGCTTCCTGCACGAAGTCTTCGAGACGACCGTCCGCCGGCTGCCCGGCGAGACCGCCGTCGAGGTCCCCGCCTCCGGCGCTCAGCCCGCCCGGCGGCTCACCTACGCCGAGGTCGACGATCTGGCCAACGACCTGGCGGCGCGGCTGGCGCCGTTCGTCAAGGGCGAGAGCGTGGTGGCCATCCTCCTGCCGCGCCGGGACCACCGGGTCTACGTGGCGCAGCTCGCGGTGATGAAGGCCGGCGCCGCCTACACCTGCATCGAGCCGGGGTCGCCCGCCGAGCAGGCGCGGTTCGTTCTGGAGGATTCCGGGGCGGTGGCCGCCGTGGTCTGCGACGAGACGCTCGGCCTGCTGCAGACGCTGGGCTTCCCCGCCGAGGGGGCCGTGATGGCCGATCCGCCCGCCGGCCGGCCCGCCCTGAGCGCGCCCGCGCGGCCGGCTTGGCTGGAGCCCTCGACGCTCTGCTACGTGATCTACACCTCCGGCACCACGGGCAAGCCCAAGGGGGTGATGGTCGAGCACCACAGCGTGGTGAACCTCGTGCTCTCCGACGTCGAGCGCTTCGGCCTGGGGGTCGAGGACCGCGTCGGCCAGAATTCCACCGTGGCCTATGACTCGTCGGTCGAGGAGATCTGGCTGGCCTTCGCCTGCGGGGCCACCCTGGTGGTGATGGACGACGACGTGGTGCGGCTGGGGCCGGACCTCGTGCCCTGGCTGCGCGAGGAGCGGATCACCGTCTTCTGCCCGCCCCCCACCCTGCTGCGGATGTGCGTGTGCGACGACCCGGAGCGCGAGCTGCCCGACCTCCGCCTGCTCTATCTGGGCGGCGAGGCGCTCACCGCCGACCTGGTCGACCGCTGGGCGCCCGGCCGCTGGCTGGAGAACGGCTACGGCCCCACCGAGTGCACGGTCACCGTGACCCGCACGCGGGTCTTCGCCCACGAGCCGGTCACCATCGGCACGCCGCTGCGCAACGCCACGGCCTTCGTGCTGGACGGCGACCTCAACGAGGTGCCGCGCGGCGAGACCGGCGAGCTCTGCATCGGCGGCCAGGCGGTGACGCGCGGCTATCTCAACCGCCCCGAGCTGACTCGCGAAAAGTTCGTCGAGCATCCCCTCCATGGCCGGATCTACCGCACCGGCGACCTCGTCTACTGGGGGGAGAGCGGCGACCTGATCTACATCGGCCGCGCCGACGCCCAGGTCAAGATCCGCGGCCACCGCATCGAGCTCTCCGCCGTCGAGGCCGAGCTCTCCACTCTCCCGGGCGTGCGCGCCGCCGCCTGCACCGTGCAGGACCTGGGGAGCGGCAAGGAGCTGGTGGCCTTCCTGGTCGCCGATCCGTCCGCGCCCCCCGAGATCGACCGCCTGCGGGCCGAGCTCCGCGCCAAGGTGCCGGAGCCGATGGTGCCGGCCCGCTTCGGCTTCCTGCTCGACCTGCCGGTGAAGGCCGCCAGCGGCAAGCTCGACCGCTCGGCCCTCCCCCTGCTCGCGCCGGACCGCGAGCCGGAGCGCGAGATCGTGGCGCCCCGCGACGAGGCCGAGCGCCTGGTGGCGCGCGCCTTCTCGGACCACCTCCGCCGGGGCGCGCCGGTCTCGATCTTCGACGACTTCTTCCTCGACCTCGGCGGCAACTCGCTGCTGGCGGCCGAGACGGTCTCCGCCCTGCGCAAGACCGGCCTCACCGCCTCGCTGACCGTGCGCGACGTCTACGAGGCCCGCACGGTGGCGGCGCTCGCCGCCCGCATCGCCAGCGCCCCGCCGCGCGAGGAGCCGATCCGGCGGATCCGGCCCGCCGAGCCAAGGGTGTCCCCTCGGGCGCACCTCTCGGCCGCCGTGCAGCTCGCCTGCATCCTGGCCAAGCTGGTCGCCGGCTCGATCGCCGCCTACGTCGGTATCTTCCTACTCCTGCCGCTGGTGGCGGGAGACATGGGGCTCACCTCCCTGCTGCTCTTCGCGCCGGTGCTGGCGCTCGGCGCCCTGGGGGTTTACGCGCCGCTCGCCCTCCTGGTGGCGGTGGCGGCGAAGACGCTGCTGATCGGCCGCTA
>JAICSG010000771.1 GCA_025937035.1 Thermoanaerobaculia bacterium
ACAGGTGCTGCCAGAGCAGCGGGTCGCCCCCCTCGGCGCGATTGAAGAAGTGCGTCGCGACGAGCCGGTCCATCGCCAGCATCGCCGTGCTCGCGAGCGCCACTGACGGCATGGCGAACACGATCATGAACGACGTGACGAGGATGCTCCACACGTAGAGCGGGATGCGGTTGAGCGACATGCCCGGCGCCCGCTGCTTGAAGGCGGTGGTGATGATGTTGACCGCCACCGACATGGCTGAGATCTCGGTGAAGGTGACCATCTGGCCCCAGACGTCCATCCGCTTGCCGGGGCTGAACTGGGGGCCCGAGAGGGGGACGTAGGCGAACCACCCGGCGTCCGGCCCGGTGTTGAGAAAGAACGCCGTGTAGAGGAAGAGCCCGCCGATCAGATAGACGTAGTAGGAAAAAGCGTTCAATCGCGGGAAGGCGAGGTTGCGCGTGCCCACCATCAGCGGCACGAGGTATACCCCCAGTCCAAGCATGATCGGCTCGGAGAACATGATCATCATCGTCGAGCCATGGGTGGTTAAGATCTCGTTATAAATATCAGGATTGAGAAAACCGTTCTCGGGCTTGGCGAGCTGCACGCGCATCATCAGCGCCTCGATCCCCCCCAGGGCGAAGAAGATCAGGGCGGTGACGATGTAGCGCACGCCGATCCGCGTATGGTCCACCTCGGCGAGCCACCCCCAGAGGCCGGAGGCGTACTTCCAGGTCCGCTCGAGCATCCTGCGGTCCTGGGCGTCGGCACTATCGGCGGGATCCGCCACCAGCCCGGCGTCGATCGGCTCAGCGCTCATATTGATCCCCTCACTTTGGACCCCCTCATTTGAGGCTCTCCAAATAGGCCAGCACGGCTTCCAGATCCTCGGAGGTGAGGCTGTTGGCCGGCATCTGATTTCCGGGTTTGATGGTCTGGGGATCGACGATCCAGCCGCCGAGGTTGCCGCGGGTGTTGGGCAGGGTCGCCGCGGCGATCGTGCGGCGGCTGGCGATGTGGGTCAGGTCGGGGCCGAGCCGGCCCGAGGCCTGCGTCCCCTGGATGTTGTGGCAGACCGCGCAGGGGGCCGACTCCACCACCTGCCGGCCATGCTGCAGGAGCGCGTTGGCGGGTGGCGGGGGCGTCTGAAGCTGGCCGGCGTACCAGGCCGCGTACTGCGCCGGAGGGTCGGCGATCACCAGCAGCCCCATGTGGGCGTGCTGGTGGCCGCAGAACTCGGCGCAGGAGCCGCGGTAGACGCCGGGGTGGTCGGCCTGGATCCAGATCTCCGAGCTGTGGCCGGGGATCAGGTCCCGCTTGCCGTGCAGGCTGGGGACCCAGAAGCTGTGGATCACGTCGGCCGAGGCCAGCTCGACCCGCACCGGCTGACCGACCGGGATGTGGATCTCGTTGGCGGTCTGGACGGTGCGCGCCGGCACCGGGTCCTTGTACTCGACCTCCCACCACCACTGGTGACCGGTGAGCCTGATGGTGATCGCCTTCGAGGTCCGCAGCGACTCGATCGCCCGTCCCGTGGAGACGCTGGCGAACAGCAGCACGAACAGGATGAGGACGGTCACCCCTACCGCGCCCGCCACCACCCGGCTCATCCTCGCATGCCGCTCGGGCGGAACCGCTCCCGGCGGCCCGCTCTCCCGCGGAGGCCGGGTGATCGCGACGCCCAGGGCCACCATCACCGCCACGAAGACGGCCGAGCAGACCCAGAACATCAGCCACCAGAGATCCGCGATATGGGCGGCCTGTGCCCCGTGCGAAAGATAAGCGGTGTGACCGCCGATCCAGTTGGGGAGGAGGAGGGCGATCATCCCGGATGGCTCGCTTTCTGCGTCTTCTCCCCCTTCGCCGGCATCGCCTGCTCGGAGGGGTGCGGGAAGAGCTCATCGCTGCGGGTGGGCCGCTCCGGCTTCGGCACTTGGCCCGAGAGCGTGCGCACGTAGGCGGTGATCATCCAGATCTGATCGTCCGGAATGTGGCCGCCATAAGAGGGCATGCCGTTCGGCCGACCCTGGACGATCGTGTCGTGGATGTTCTGGCCGCTGCCGCCGTAGATCCACAGGTCGTCCAGCAGCGGCGGGCCGATCCCGCCGCCGCCGTGGAAGTGGCACCCGACGCAGTTGTACTGCTCGTAGAGCCGCTCCCCCTGGTTGATGGCCCAGGCGTTCCCCTCATAGGGGCCGCCGGCGGCCTGCTTGGAGCGGGGCTCGCCGGGCTGCAGGCTCACCAGCCGCACCGGCTCCGGCCGGACGTTGTCCGCCGGCAGCGAGTGGAACTTCCGCGCCTCCCGCGGGCAGCCGGCGAGCGCGAGGCCCGCCACGGCGCAGGAGACGAACACCAAACCGCGAGCGCGTCGCATGATGCTCATCCCTTCCTCAAGTGGTTCCCACCCGCGGGACCCCGTAGCGGTCCAGCAGGGCGTTGATCTCAGGTTGCCGGCGCTCGATGAACGAATCGAGCTCCGCGTGCAGCTTGTCGTCCCCGCGCCGCACCGCCATCGAGACGTCGAACACGAAGGGGAGGAACGGCCGGTCGATCTGCGGCGAGACCGGCACCAGCTCCAGCGGCACCTTCTGGCGAGGGGCGAAATAGCCGGCGAGCGGCCCCCAGACCACCGCCATGTCGACGTCCCCCCTGGCGACCGCCTCGACGACGCGGGCGGGGGGGTTGGGCTGGGAGTAGTCGCCGTAGACGGAATAACCTTTGATGTTGTTGACGATCCCCCGGTTGGCGAGGGCGTGCGCCGGCGGCGAGTTGGTGCCGTCGTCGCCGATCATCTGCACCCCGATGCGCAGCTTGCGGAGGGCCGGATCGTCGAACGAGCGGACGTCGATCCCCCGGTTCTTGCGGGAGACGAAGACGTAGGTGGACCGGTAATAGGGTCGGGTG
>JAICSG010000864.1 GCA_025937035.1 Thermoanaerobaculia bacterium
GGCTGGGCGGGATCTGGCGGTGCTCCAGGGCGAGCGCCGCCTTGATCAGGCCGGTGACGCCGGCCGCCGCGTCCAGGTGGCCGACGTTGGTCTTGACCGAGCCGAGGAGGCAGAAGCCGGCGCGGCCGGTCTCCCGGCGGAAGGCCGGGGTGAGGGCGGCCACCTCGATCGGATCGCCGAGCGGAGTCGCCGTGCCGTGCGCCTCCACGTAGCCGATGCTCTCCGGCGAGACTCCGGCCTCGGCGAGCGCCGCCGCGATGACCTCGGCCTGCCCGGCCACGCTGGGGGCGGTGTAGCCCGCCTTGCCGGAGCCGCCGTCGTTGTTGGCCGCCGAGCCGAGGATCACGGCGTGGATGGTGTCCCCGTGCGCCAGGGCGTCCTCCAGCCGCTTGAGCACCACGACGCCGAGGCCGCTCCCCCCCACCGTGCCGCGCGCCCCGGCGTCGAAGGCGCGGCAGAGGCCGTCGGGAGAGGCGATCCCCCCCTCCTCGTAGAGATAGCCGGCGCTCTGCGGCAGGCTGATCGTCACGCCGCCGGCCAGCGCCATGTCGCAGTCGCCGAGCAGGAGGCTCTGGCGCGCCAGGTGGACCGCCATCAGAGAGCTGGAGCAGGCCGTCTGGACGGTCAGGCTGGGCCCCTTGAGATCCAGCTTGTAGGAGACGCGGGTGGCCAGGAAGTCCTTGTCGTTGCCCAGCAGGAGCTGGAGCCCGCCCGGCGCCGCGGGATCGCCGCTGGTGAGGATCTGGTGCAGGTAGCGGTTGAAGCCCAGGCTGGCGAAGACGCCCACCGGCCCCGGCACGCGCTGGGAGTCGTAGCCGGAATTCTCCAGGGCCTCCCAGGCGCATTCGAGGTATAGCCGCTGCTGGGGGTCCAGCAGCTCGGCCTCGCGCGGGCTGTAGCCGAAGAAGCCGGCATCGAACAGCTCCACATCTTCGAGCACTCCGGCCGCCGGCACATAGCGGGGGTCGCGCCGCAGCTCGGGCGGGACGCCGGCGGCGGCCAGCTCCTCGTCGCCGAAGCGGGCGATCGAGGCGATCCCCGCGCGCAGGTTGTCCCACAGGGCCTCGACGCCGGACGCTCCAGGGAAGCGGCCCGAGAAGCCGACGATGGCGATGGCGCCGCCGTGCGTCCGCTTTTCCGTGGCGCGGCGCGCGGGCGCCGCCACGGCCAAACCGGGCTCCAGATGGCGCGCCAGGGCGCGGACGGTGGTGTGGGTGAGGAGATCCAGCAGGCTGACCTCCCGTCCCAGCCGGTCGCGCAGCAGCGCCTGCACCCGGGTGAGCAGGAGCGAGTGGCCGCCCAGGTCGAAGAAATTCTCCTCGGCGCCGACCCGCGGCACGTCCAGGACCTCGCGCCAGACGCCGGCCAAGGCCTCCTCCAGCGCGCTGCGCCCCGCCTCGGGAGCCAGCTCGCGGGAGGCCGGAACAGGCGCCGGCAGGGCTTTGCGGTCCACCTTGCCGTTGGGGGTCAGAGGGAGCGCCGCGAGCTGTACGAAGGAGGCGGGCACCATGGCGCTTGGGAGCCGCTCGCGCAGGGCGCTGCGCAGGCCGTCGATCCCGGCCTCTCCCACCACATAGGCGACGAGCTGGCCGTCCCGCGCCGCCACCACGGCCTCGCGGACCCCGGGCAGCGCCAGCAGCGCCGCCTCGATCTCGCCGGGCTCGATGCGCTGGCCGCGGATCTTGACCTGGTGGTCCACCCGGCCGAGGAATTCGATCTCGCCGTCGGGGCGGAAGCGGCAGAGGTCCCCCGTGCGGTAGAGCCGCTCTCCCGAGCCCCACGGGTCGGGCTGGAACCGCTCCGCCGTGCGGGCCGGATCTCCCAGGTAGCCGCGGGCCAGGGAGGGCCCGCCCACCCACAGCTCCCCCGCCACCCCCGGCGGCACCGGTTGCAGCGAGCGGTCCAGCAGGTGAACCCGCAGGCCGTCGATGGGACGGCCCAGAGCAGTGGAAGGACCGGCGGTGGCCACCACCGACGCCTCCGTCGGGCCGTAGTGGTTGATCAGGGTGAAGCTCCACTCGGGATCCGGACGCAGGAGAAGGCGGTCACCGCCCACCAGCAGCCGGCGCAGGGTCGGGACCGGCGGCGCGCCGCCGGCCAGCAGCGCCTCGGCCAGCGGCGTGGGGAGGAAGGCGACGGTGATCCCGCGCTCCGCCATCCAGGCGGCCAGCCGCGACGGGTCGAGCCGCGCCTCCTCCGGCGCCAGATGGAGGGTGGCGCCGGAGGCCAGGCAGGCCCAGATCTCCCAGACCGAGGCGTCGAAGCCGAGGCTCGCCACCTGGGCGCGGTGGTCCCCCGGGCCCGTGCCGTGCGCGCGCAGGTCCCAACGCACCAGGTTGAGCAGGCCTCGATGGGGGATCTGGACCCCCTTGGGCCGCCCCGTCGAGCCGGAGGTGTAGAGCACGTAGGCGAGCTGGTCCGGCGCCACGTCTTGCGCCGGCAGCGGGGCATGGAGCGCGATCTCCGGGCGGCCGAGCGCTTCTTGCGTCA
>JAICSG010000890.1 GCA_025937035.1 Thermoanaerobaculia bacterium
CATGGCGACCCGCAGGTCCTCCGCCACGTTCACGTAGTTGTTGCCCTGGCCGAAGTTCCAGGGGCGGACCCGGTCGGTGAGGATCTCGTAGGGGAGGTCGCTCTTGAAGCCGAGGTCCTTGCGCACGTAGTCGTTGAGCACCGCCGTGAAGGGGCCGGTGATGGCGGCGTTGCTGGGGTCGAACTCCGGCCGCTCTCCCGCGGCGCTGCGGTCCCGCCCCTTGAAGCGGCTGTCGAGCCGGCCGACGGTCAGCCGCTGGTCGCGCAGCAGCTCCTTGTCGAAGGCCTGGATCTCCGGCCGCAGGTTGGTCTCCTTGATGAACTCGGGGGACAGGCCGGTGTAGCGGGCCACCTTGGCGGCGGCGTCGTTCCACTGGTCAGGGGTCAGGGTGTTGCCCTGCATCAGCAGATGGGTGTACTCGCCCTCGGCGAAGCGCCGCGCCTCGTCGACCGCCTTCTGAAGCCCCATCGCCTGGAGGTCCGGCGGCAGCTTCTTGTGGTACCAGGCGGTGGCCGTGTAGGTCGGCAGGAAGAGCGGGTAGGGAAGGTCGTTCCCGGTGGCGAAGCGGGCGGTCTGGAAGTTGAGGATCGTCGAGAGGAGGACGATGCCGTTGAGGTAGATCCCGTGCTTCTGCTGCAGGAGGTGGGAGAGCTTGGCGGAGCGGGTGGTGCCATAGCTCTCGCCGGCCAGGAACTTGGGGCTCGGCCAGCGGCCGAAGCGCACGGTGTAGAGGCGGATGAAGTCGGCCACCGCCTCGGCGTCCTCGTTGAGGCCATAGAACTTCCTCGCGTCCTTACCCGGGATGGCCCGGCTGTAGCCCGTGGTCACCGGATCGATGAAGACAAGATCCGTGATGTCGAGCAGCGACTCGTTGTTGTCCTCCAGGTGGTAGGGGGGCGCCGGGGCCCACCCCTCCTCCTCCAGCGCCACCCGGCGCGGGCCGAAGGCGCCCAGGTGGAGCCAGACCGACGAGGAGCCCGGGCCGCCGTTGTAGGTGTAGGTGATCGGCCGCTTCCCGAGGTCCTTCACGCCGTCGCGGGTGTAGGAGGTGAAATAGATCGACGCGTGGGGCTTCCCCTCCTCGTCGCGCAGGATCATGGTGCCGGCGGTGACGGTGTAGGAAATGTCCTGGCCGCCGACCACGGCGTGGTGATGGGTGGTGACGAGGTGATCCTCGACCTTCTGCGGCGCGGGGGCCTTGTCGGCCCGGTCGGCCATCCCGGCGGGCCTGGCGTCGTCGGACGGGGTCTCCATCGCCTCCTCGGCGGTCTCATCCGGCATCGAGGAGGAGCGCGGCCGCTGCGGCTGGGCGAAAACGGGTTGGAGGCAGAGGGCGGCGAGGAGGGTGGCGATCCACCAGGTTTTCTGTCTGCTCAAAGGTTGATCCCCCAAAAAAAGCTTTCGAACGGATGTCCAGTCTCTAATCGGTGTGGGGCGTCTCCGCCGTGGATGGCGTTGGCGCCGGGGTCTGCATTGGAATTTGCGCTGGTATCTGATTGATCCGGGCGGCGAAGGCGGCGTAAGCCCCCGGAGCGCGCGCCTCCCACCATTCGATGAACCAGCCGGCGACCTGCTCCACGTTCTTCAGGCTCATGGGATTCTTGTAGGTCTCCCGCAGCCGCGGCAGCAGATCCTCGACCCGGGCCCAGAGGAAGAGGAGCTCCTGGTTGTTCTCGAAGAACAGCTCGCGGTCGAGCGCGCCGTGGGCCACGAACGAGGCGGCCATCTCCCAGTAGGTGGTGAACATGCGGTAGGAGGCGTTGGCCTCGCTGCCCGGCGGGCAGAAGGCCATGAATTCCTCCATGGTCTTGACGCGGAACGAACGGGCGAACCAGTCGCGCGCCTGGCGCAGCCGCGGCTCGCGGCGCAGCTCGTACAGGCGCAGGATCAGATTGGCGTCTTCTTGCGTGGGCATGGGTCTCCTCCTGGTGGAGGAGGGTTTATCACAGAACGGGGCGGGGACAAGCCCCGCCCCTACGACAAGCGGTGAGCGATGAGAAAGGCCCGGCCGCTCAGTACCGCGGCACCGACGGGTCCACCATCAGGCTCCAGGCGTCGATGCCCCCCGCGAGGTTGATCGCCCGCGAGAAGCCCATCTGGCGGAGGAAGTTGACGGCGCGGCCGGAGCGGGGGCCGTGGTGGCAGTAGGTGACGATGGTGGCCGCCGGGTCGAGCTCGCCGAGGCGGTCCTGGAGCTCGGGGAGGGGGATCAGCTTGGCGCCGTCGAGGCGGTTGATCTCCCACTCCTGCGGATTGCGCACGTCGAGCAGGGTGAGCTGGCGCCCCTCGTCGAGCCAGGTCTTGAGCTCCGGGGTCGAGATCTCGAAGGCCGCCTCCACCGCGTCGGCGTGCGGATCGATGCCGCAGAACTGCTCGTAGTCGATCAGCTCGTGCTGGGTCGGATGGTCCGAGCAGATCGGG
>JAICSG010000189.1 GCA_025937035.1 Thermoanaerobaculia bacterium
GAGACGCCCCGTGGGGCGTCTCCGGATCGGCGACAACGCTCCAAGCCCAAGGCAACCTCCTTAGAAATTCCGCGCCGATTCGGCGAAGCAGCGTCCCAGGGTTCCCAGCAGGGCGAGCCCGCGGTCGAGGGGGAGCTGCGGCAGCTCGATCCGCGGCCCCGGCCAGGACTCCTTGAGCCGGGCGAGCTCCCGGTCATTGAGCTTGCGGCGGCGGCGCCAGAGGGAGACCAGCTCGTTCTCCGGTCCGGTGGATGGGGGCGGCTCGGGCGGATACAGCCCGTTGACCACCAGCAGCTCGGGCTCGCGCCGCACGCGGTCGCGCAAGGCGGTCCGCAGCTCCAGGGCCTCCTCCACCGGCATCTCCTCGGCTTGCGTCACCACCACGATGCCACAGCGCTCGGGATCGGCGATCAGGGTCGCCAGGTCTCCGGCCATGCGGGAGAACGGGCCGTTGGTGATCACGTCGGTCACCAGCGCCGGGGCGGCGAGCAGGGTCACGCCGTGGCCGGTGGCCGGCGCGTCGAGGATCACCGTCTCGACCTCCGGAGCGCCCGGCCCGCCCATGCCGTGGAGCAGCCGGTAGGCGTGGCCAAGGATGGCGAGCTCCTTGAGCCCGGGAGCGCCGGTGGCGAACTGCTGATAGACCGGGCTGTCGAGCACCCTTCGGGCCAGCAGCTCCAGCTTGAGCTGGTCGCGCACCACCTGGTCGAGCACCTGGCGGGGCTTGAGGTTCTGCACCCAGAGGCGCGGCTCGGCTTCCAGGATGTCGCCGCCGGAGGGCGGGGTCCCCATCATCTGGTGCAGGTTCTCCCGCGGATCGACCTCGACGATGAGCGTCCGCCGCCCCGCCGCGGCGAGGGCGCGGCCGATCGTGGCGGAGACCACGGTCTTGCCCACGCCCCCCTTGCCGGTGACCACCACAAGCTGGCGCCGCGCGAGCTGCTCGATCGGATTCATCAGACGGTCCCCTCCATGCCGCCCCCGGCGTTGCAAGACCTTTGCCGCAGGGCGGCAATGACTATATCGAATCCCGGTCCGCCCGGGCGCCAATGCCGGGCGCCGTCTCGGTCCGGTCTCTCCGTTACACCTTGTTTACAGACAGCCTATGGGGCTCCTGGGTGGGCCCAAGGAGAGACATGCGATGAAAAAGACGGCCAAGAAGCTTTCCCTCAGCCGCGAGACGCTCCGCAGCCTGGAGGAGACCGCCCTCCAGGAGGTGGCCGGCGGCGTCACCAAGATCGACTGCTCGAACACGGGCTCCTGCGTCAGCACCACTCCCACCTGCGTCTTCTGCTGAGGAGGCTCCCCACCCCGCCGCCGCGCGGGGTGGGCCGTTCCCACCCTTCCGGGGCGTTGCGTTTCCCCACTCGCCGCGATACAAACCGGAGCGTCATGGCATTCCCTGAAACCCGATTACGCCGCTTCCGCCGTACTCCTGACCTCCGCCGCCTCGTCCGGGAGACCCGGCTCTCTCCGGACAACCTCGTGCTCCCCCTCTTCGTCTGCCCCGGCGAGGGGGTTGCGAAACCCATCTCCTCGATGCCCGGCGTCTTCCAGCATTCGGTCGACCGGATCGTCGAGACCTCCCGCGAGGCGTTCGCGGAGGGGGTCCGCTCCGTGCTGCTCTTCGGCATCCCGGAATTCAAGGACGCCGAGGGGAGCGCCGCCTGGTCGCCGGACGGCATCGTCCAGCGGGCCCTGCGCGCCCTCGCCGCCGATGTCCCGGGGCTGGTGAAGATCGTCGACGTCTGCTTCTGCGAGTACACGGACCACGGCCACTGCGGCGTGCTCCACGGCCACGAGGTGGACAACGACGCCACCCTGGCGAACCTCGCCAAACAGTCGGTCTCCCTGGCCGAGGCTGGAGCGGACATCATCGCCCCCTCGGACATGATGGACGGCCGGGTGGGGGCCATCCGCCAGGCGCTCGACGAGGCGGGCTTCGCCGCCACGCCGATCCTCTCCTACGCGGTGAAGTTCGCCAGCGGCTTCTACGGCCCGTTCCGCGAGGCCGCGGAGTCGGCGCCCAAGTTCGGCGACCGCCGGGCCTATCAGATGGACCCGGCGAACGGCCGCGAGGCCATGCGCGAGGCGGAGCTCGACGTCGAGGAGGGGGCGGACATGCTGATGGTCAAGCCCGCCATGGCCTACCTGGACATCCTGGCGGCCCTGCGCCAGCGCTTCGACCTGCCCCTCGCCGCCTACCACGTGAGCGGCGAGTACGCCATGCTCAAGGCGGCGGCCGAGCGCGGCTGGATCGACTACGATCGCGTGATGATGGAATCGCTCCTCGCCATCCGCCGCGCCGGGGCCGATCTCATCCTCACCTACGCCGCCCGCGAGGCGGCGCGGCTGCTGGCCGCGGGGTGGGTGGAATGAGCGGCTTGATGGAGCGCGCCGAGAAGATCCTCCCCGGCGGCGTCAGCTCCCCCGTGCGCGCCTTCCGGGGGGTGGGCGGCACACCGGTCTTCGTGCGGGCCGCGCAGGGGGCCTGGCTCGAGGGCGAGGACGGCCGGCGCTACATCGACTACATCGGCGGCTATGGTCCCCACATCCTGGGGCACCGCCATCCGGCGATCGTGGCGGCGATCGAGGAGGCGCTCGGCCGCGGCACCGCGTTCGGCGCCCCGACCCTCCCCGAGGTGGAGATCGCGGAGACCATCGCCTCGGCCCTCCCCTCGGTCGAGATGGTCCGCCTGGTGAATTCGGGCACCGAGGCGACCATGTCGGCCCTGCGCCTCACCCGGGCCGCCACCGGCCGCGACAAATTCCTCAAGTTCGAGGGGTGCTACCACGGCCACGCCGACCCGTTCCTGATCGCCGCCGGCTCGGGCGCGGCCACCATCGGCGTCCCCTCCTCTCCAGGGGTCCCCGCCGCCGTGGTGGCGGATACCCTGCTCGCCCCCTACAACGATCTCCAGGCCGTGGAGCGGCTGTTCGAGGCGGCCGGCGACACCATCGCCGCCGTCTTCGTGGAGCCGATCGCCGGCAACATGAACCTGGTGCCCCCCCTGCCCGGCTTCCTGGAAGGGCTGCGCTCCCTCTGCGACCGCCACGGCTCGATCCTGGTCTTCGACGAGGTGATGACCGGCTTCCGGGTCGCCTGGGGAGGAGCCCAGATCTTGGAAGGCGTGCGGCCGGACCTGACCACGCTCGGCAAGGTGATCGGCGGCGGCCTGCCTCTCGCCGCCTACGCCGGCCGGCGCGACCTCATGCAGCGGATCGCACCCGCCGGCCCTGTCTACCAGGCCGGCACCCTCTCGGGAAATCCGCTGGCGGTCGCCGCCGGACGGGCGGCCCTGAACGAGCTCGGAAAAGGCAGCGCCTACGAGACGCTGGAGCGGACCGGAGCGCACCTCCAGGAGGGGATTCTGGAGGCGGGTCGGCGGCACGGCATTCCCGTCCGGGTGGAGCGGAAAGGGTCGATGCTCGGCCTCTTCTTCACGGATCAGCCGGTCCACCGTCTGGAGGACGTCAACGCCACGGACCGCCCGCGTTTCGCGCGCGTCTTCCACAAGCTGCTCGACCGTGGAGTCCACCTGCCCCCCTCCCCCTACGAGGCGATGTTCCTCTCGACGGCCCACGGCGACGCCGAGATCGCGGCGACCCTCGAAGCCTTCGACGCCGCGTTCGCGGAGGAAGCGGCGGGATGACCCACTCGGACGTCCTGGTCCTCGGCGGCGGCATCATCGGCCTCGCGGCCGCCCGCGAGCTGGCCCTGCGGGGGCTGCGGGTGGAGGTGGTCGAGCGGCTGCCGGCCGGGGCCGAGGCCTCCCTGGCCGCCGCCGGCATGCTCTCGCCGTTCAGCGAGGCGATCTCGCCGGGTCCCTTCCTGGACGCCTGCCGCGCCTCCCGCGACCTCTGGGGGCCCTGGGTGGCGGCCCTGGAGGAGGAGACCGGGCTGACGGTGGACTACGACACCAGCGGCTCCCTCCTGCTGGCGCTCAGCGAGGAGGACGAAGCCGAGCTCGACCGGGCCCTCCAGAACGCCCGCGATCTGGGAGAGGTGGCTGACGAGATCGACATTCCGGCCCTGCGCCACTGGGTGCCGGACATCACGCCGGACGTGCGCCGGGCCGTCCATCTCACCGGCGAGCACCGGGTGGACAACGTCCAGCTCTGCGCCGTGCTCGCGCGGGCCGCGCAGAAGCTCGGCGTGACCCTCCACTACGACAGCGAGGTCGAGCGGATCGAGCGCCGGGTCCCTGAGGGGACGGTGCTGGTCCACGGCCGGCACTGGCGCAAGGAGGCCCGGCTGCTGGTGCTCGCCGCCGGTGCCTGGAGCGGGCTGATCCCGGAGATCCCTCCCCTGCCCGTCCGCCCCGTGCGCGGCCAGGTGCTGCTGCTGGGGGGCGTCGAATGGCCGTGGCGCGGCAGCGTCCGGCAGGGGCACCTCTACGCCGTGCGCCGGGGGGCCACCGGGCTGCTGATCGGGGCCACGGTCGAGGAGGCGGGGTTCGACAAGCACAACACGGTCGAGGGGGTGGAGGATCTCCTGGCCTTCGCCCGCCGGCTCTTCCCCGGCATCGGCAAGACCCGCCTGGAGACGGTCTGGGCGGGATTGCGGCCCGGCACTCCGGACGACCAGCCGATCCTGGGGAGAATCCCGGGCTGGCCCGTGCTGGCCGCCACCGGCCACTTCCGCAACGGCATCCTGCTCGCCCCCTGGACGGCCCGGGAGGTGTCGCGGCTCGCCTTCGCGGAGGGAGGTGAGATCCCAGAGCTCTCGCCGAGGCGCTTCCTCAACGGCTCCTGAGGGATATAATCCCCGCCACGGAGGGGCGAAATCGCCTATCATCTGGCCGCCTAAAGGAGAGGCTTGGAATGACCCACATCATCACCGAACCCTGCATCGGAGTGAAGGATACGGCCTGCGTCGACGTCTGCCCGGTCGACTGCATCTACGGCAAGAACGAGGACTGGGAGATGCTCTACATCCACCCGGAGGAGTGCATCGACTGCGGCCTCTGCGTCGACGCCTGTCCGGTCGAGGCGATCTACCCCATGGAGGAGGTCCCCGACAAGTGGAAGAATTTCATCGCCAAGAACTACGAGCACTTCGGCCTGACCCCTCCCTGACCGGCGGGCTCTCCGCTTCCAGGCCTCGAAGAAAGGCGCGGCTCCGGCCGCGCTTTTTTGTGGGTACCGCCCAACCTTGACAAAGCTCCCCTAAAACTTTTCCCCACTTTCCTCGTTCCGAGGAATGGAAAAATCCACCCACCTGTTCTATGATTTGAGTGCTAGCCACTCAAGCCGCGTTCGAGGGCTGGCCGTCGAAGTCGGAGGGAGACGATCTCTTGGAATACAAGGACTACTACGCGACTCTGGGCGTCAAGAAGGACGCGTCCCAGGACGACATCCAGAAGGCGTACCGGAAGCTGGCGCGCAAGTTCCACCCGGACGTCAACAAGGACCCGCAGGCCGAGGTCAAGTTCAAGGAGATCGGCGAGGCCTACGAGGTCCTGAAGGACCCGGACAAGCGGAAGAAGTACGACCAGTTCGGCTCCAACTGGAACCGGATGGGCGGCGGCCAAGGCGGTCCTCCTCCCGGATGGGAAGGGGTTCACTTCGACTTCGGCCAGGGAGGCGGCGGCTTCGACTTCAGGGATTTCCAGGGCGCCGGCGGCGGTGGCGCGGCCGGGTTCAGCGACTTCTTCGAGATGCTCTTCGGAGGAGGGGCGGGCGGCCGGCGGCGCGGCGGCGCGGCGGGCTTTGGAGGCCAGGGCGCCGGCTTCGGCGGCGGCCCCCAGGCGGGGGGCGACTCCGAGGCGACGATCACCCTGTCGGTCGAGGAGGCGGTCCGGGGAGGCTCCCGGGAGATCGCCATCTCCGATCCGAACACGGGACAGCGCAAGACGCTGACGATCAAGATCCCCGAGGGGGTGCGCTCCGGGCAGCGGATCCGCCTGGCCGGACAGGGCTCGCAGGGATTCGGTGGCGGACCGGCGGGCGATCTGTTTTTGAAGATCGAGATCGCGCCCGACTCGCGCTACCGGGTCGAGGGGTCGGACATCCTGACCACCGTCCCGGTCCATCCGCCGGTGGCCGCCCTGGGCGGCGAGGCGGACGTCGAGACCCCCACGGGCACGCTGCGGGTGAGGATCCCGGCGGGCTCCTCCTCCGGCCGCAAGATCCGGCTGCGCGGGCGCGGGCTCTCGCAGTCCGGCGGCGGCAAGGGGGACCTGCTGGCGGAGATCCGCATCGTGATCCCCGAAAATCTCACCGACCGCGAGCGAGAGCTCTATCAGCAGCTCGCCGAGGTGGCGGCCGAGAGAGAGGTGGAGGCTTAAGAGAGAGATTGCTACCGGTACCGTTTTCGCACGGAATTCCAGCCGGACGGCAGTGAGGGTATAACGCTATGGATATCAACAAACTGACCCAAAAATCTCAAGAGGCGCTCCAGAGCGCCCAGACCAAGGCCCTGCGCTACGGCCACCAGGAGGTCGATGGAGAGCATCTTCTGCTCGCCCTCCTGGAGCAGCCCGAGGGCCTCGTTCCCCGTCTGCTCGCCCGCATGGAGGCGCCCACCGAGGCGCTCAAGGCCGAGGTCGAGCGCGAGCTGTCGCGCCGTCCCAAGGTCTCCGGACCAGGAGCCGAGGCGGGCAAGATCTATCTCACCCAGCGCTTGCAGCAGATCCTGATCCGGGCCGAGGACGAGGCCAAGCGGCTCAAGGACGAGTACGTCTCCGTCGAGCACCTGCTCCTCGCCATGGTCGAGGAGGGCTCCTCCTCCCCGCTCGGCCGGCTGCTGGCCCAGTTCGGCATCACCCGCGACCGCGTCCTCGGCGCTCTCACGGCGGTGCGGGGCAATCAGCGGGTGACCAGCGCCATGCCGGAGGTGGCCTATGAGGCGCTCGAGAAGTACGGCACCGACCTCGTGGCCCAGGCGCGGCGCAACAAGCTCGACCCGGTGATCGGCCGCGACGCCGAGATCCGGCGGGTGATCCGCATCCTGTCGCGGAAGACCAAGAACAACCCGGTGCTGATCGGCGAGCCAGGCGTGGGAAAGACGGCCATCGTCGAGGGTCTCGCGCAGCGCATCGTGCGCGGCGACGTCCCCGAGTGGCTGAAGGACCGCGCCATCTTCTCGCTCGACATGGGCTCCCTGCTCGCCGGCGCCAAGTACCGCGGCGAGTTCGAGGAGCGGCTGAAGGCGGTGCTCAACGAGGTCACGGCGGCCGAGGGCCGGATCCTGCTGTTCGTCGACGAACTGCACACGGTGGTCGGCGCCGGCGCGACCGAGGGCGCGATGGA
>JAICSG010001118.1 GCA_025937035.1 Thermoanaerobaculia bacterium
CACTTTATTCATTTTCTGGTTTCCCCTCCTCGCCGCATTGGCCGGCTACGGCGCGATCCCGCCCGCCCCCCGCCTGACCCTCGGCGCCTGCGCCGATCCGGCCCTGCCCAAGGACGCCCGGTGCGGCACCTACGAGGTCTTCGAGAACCGCGCGGCGAGGAAGGGGCGCAAGATCCCTCTCCGGGTCGTGGTTCTGCCGGCCCTCGGCCCGGACCGGAAGCCCGACGCGATCACCGTCTTCGGGGGCGGGCCGGGCCAGGCCTCGGTAAGGTGGGGCGTCGGCCTGAGCCAGGAGCTGGCTCCCTTGCGCCAGCACCGCGACTTCCTGCTGGTGGACATGCGGGGCACCGGCGGCTCGGCGCCCCTCAACTGTCCCGAGATGCTGGATGCCCAGGCATTCCTCGACTCGTTCACGCCCGCCGCCGGGGCGCGCGCCTGCGCCGAGCGGCTGCGCAAGACCGCCGACCTCACCCAGTACACCACCGGTAACGCGGTGGACGACGTGGACGAGGTGCGGGCCGCCCTCGGCTACCCCCAGGTGGACGCCGTGGGGGGCTCCTACGGCACGCGGGCCGTCCTGGTCTATCTGCGCCGCCACCCGGACCGGGTGCGCGCCGCGATCCTGCACGGCGTGGTGCCGACCCACGACCGCTCGCCCCTCTTCTTCGCCCGCGGCGCGCAGAGAGCCCTGGACGGCCGGGCGGCGGAGTGCGCGGCCGATCCGGCGTGCGCGCGGGCATTCCCCCGGTTCAAGGAGGAGGTCGCGGAGATCCTGGCGCGGGCGGAGCGGGAGCCGGTCCGCGTCCAGCTCACCGATCCCAAATCGGGCAAGCCCTACGAGATCCGCCTGTCGCGCGGCGGCGTCGCCCAGGCCGTGCGCTCCATGCTCTACAACCCGTCCGACGCGGCCGAGCTGCCGCTGCGGGTCCACCTGGCGGCGCAGGGGGACTGGAAGCCGCTGGCGGAGACGGCGGCCTCCTACGCCCAGGGACTGACCTCCGACATCAGCGAGGGGTATTTCCTCAGCGTCACCTGCGCCGAGGACGTCCCCTTCATCCGCGACGAGGAGATCCCGGCCGCGGTGGCCGGCACCTTCCTGGGCGACTTCCGCATCCGCAATCAGCGGGCGGCCTGCGCTGAATGGCCGGTGGCGAAGGTCCCGGAGAGCTTCCAGAGGCCGGTGGTCTCGGACGTGCCGTCCCTCGTCATCGCCGGCGAGCTCGATCCGGCCACCCCGCCGGAGGACGGCGAGCGGGCCGCGCGCGCCCTCCGCCACAGCCGCTACGTGCTGGTCCCTGGCGGCGGCCACGGCCTGGACGGCCTCACCGGGCAGGAGTGCATCAACGCCTTGTGGATCAAGACCATCGAGGACGGCTCGGTCGACCGGCTCGACACCTCCTGCGTGGCGAAGATGAAACGCCCGGCCTTCGCCCTCAGCCTGGGCGATCCCGAGGTGGCCGTCAGCCGGGCCGACCTGGAGCCTCTGGTGGGGACCTATGCCGGCGAGGGCGACACGGTCAAGATCGATCTGCTGGAGGGCAGGCTTCGCCTGGAGATCGGGTCCAAGTCCTTCCTGCTGATCCCCACGGCGGCCACCCGGTTCCGGCCGGAAGGGCTGCCCGCGGGCTATGCCGTGCGGTTCGAGCGCGACGGCCAGGGGCCGGCCACGGCGGCGGTCCTGGTGCAGCCCGGCCAGCCGGACGAGCGGCTGGCCCGGAAACCGTAAAGCATGGTCCAGATCAAGGAGGCCCTGATGAAGCGCAACGCCATTCTGGCCGCTCTCTGTCTCTCCGTCCTTGCTGTCCCTCCCGCGGG
>JAICSG010000384.1 GCA_025937035.1 Thermoanaerobaculia bacterium
AGGCTCAGGTGCGGCATCTAGCACGGTCCCGGATTAGATGCCCACCCGAACCGGCTAGGTGCCTGCGCGCCAGGAAAGCTAGGGAGAAGCTCTCAAGGACATAAAGGACTGAAAGGACCAAAGGACAAGAAACCGCCGATCTCGGCTCTTCTTGTGTGTGTCCTTGATGTCCTTTAGGTCCTTGCTCTGGGCCCTCCCACGCGAATACGTCATCCCAACCCGACAGCCCACGCAATCAGAAACAACCCTGCCCCGACGGCGACGGCCCCGAGGGCTCGCGCGACGCGCTCACCGGCGGGTGAGAGACGCTCGGCGGTGATGGCTGCCGTCACGAGGGCCATCGCGCGAAGGTCCATGACTCCGAGGACCAGGAGGATCGCGGTCTGGCCGGCACAGCAGCGGCCGCAATGGAGGCCGAGACGCAGGCCGTGCCTCCAGGCCGTGGCGGCGTTGGCCGGCAGGGGATGGCAGCCTCCGGGAGCTTCCCGGCAGCAGGCGAGCTGACGCGCCTTCCACGCAGTGAGCTGGAGGAGGCCGGCGAGCAGGACGACCCCGCCGGCCGCGATCGGAACGGCACGCGCCAGCCTGCCGGACGGGAGAGCTCCTGGAGAGGGTCGAGATGCCGCCCGGAGTGAAGGTTTCGGGGCTCGAGTCCGATGGCGGCGACCGGTTCTTCCGCGGCGGGGGGAACAGCGGCAAGGTGAGGATGGTGCGGCGGCCGAGACGGTGATCCCCCACTGTAGAGACGCCCCGTGGGGCGTCTCTGAAGCTCGCGCCCGATCGACACCTTCTCCTCGGATCGTTCTTGCCGCCGCGGAGACGCCCCACGGGGCGTCTCTACAGTGGGGGGCATTTCGGATAAGATCCCCCGGCCATGGCCCAGGCTCTCACGGAACGGATCGAGGAGCTCAAGCGCCGTCTCGAGGCGGCCGAGCTCGGCGGCGGCAGGGACCGCATCGAGAAGCAGCACGCGGCGGGCAAGCTCACCGCCCGCGAGCGGATCGAGCTGCTGCTCGACGCCGGCTCGTTCGTCGAGATCGACGCCCTCGTCACCCATCGCTGCCGCGACTTCGGGATGGACAAGGTCTCCATCCCGGGGGACGGCGTGGTGTGCGGGTACGGCACGGTGGACGGCCGGCTCGTCTACGTGTTCGCCCAGGATTTCACCGTCTTCGGCGGCTCCCTCTCGGAGACCAACGCGGCGAAGATCTGCAAGGTGATGGACCTCGCCGTCGAGAACGGCGCGCCCATCATCGGCCTCAACGACTCCGGCGGCGCCCGCATCCAGGAGGGGGTCGCCTCCCTCGGCGGCTACGCGGACATCTTCCTGCGCAACACCCTGTCGTCCGGGGTGGTGCCGCAGATCAGCGCCGTCCTGGGCCCCTGCGCGGGCGGCGCGGTCTATTCGCCCGCCATCACCGATTTCATCTTCATGGTCGAGGGGACCAGCTACATGTTCGTGACCGGGCCGGAGGTCATCCGCACGGTCACCCACGAGCAGGTCACCATGGAAGAGCTGGGCGGCGCCTCGACCCACGCGGCGAAGAGCGGCGTCTGCCATCTCACGGTGCCCAACGACGCCGCCTGCCTCGCGGCCATCCGCGAGCTGCTCTCCTACCTGCCCAGCAACAACCTCGACGATCCGCCGGCCGGCGCCTCCGAGGACGATCCCAACCGGGAATCCGAGGAGCTCGACACCCTGGTCCCCGAGGACCCGAACAAGCCCTACGACATCAAGCGGCTGATCGCGGCGGTGGTCGACGACGGCAAGTTCTTCGAGATCCACGCCCAGTACGCCCGCAACATCGTGGTGGGATTCGCCCGCATCGGCAACCGCAGCGTGGGGATCGTGGCCAACCAGCCGGCCTGGCTGGCGGGGGTGCTGGACATCGACGCCTCGCTCAAGGGGGCGCGTTTCGTCCGTTTCTGCGACGCCTTCAACATCCCGCTGGTCACCTTCGAGGACGTGCCGGGCTTCCTGCCGGGCACGGCCCAGGAGTACGGCGGCATCATCAAGCACGGCGCCAAGCTCCTCTACGCCTACGCCGAGGCCACGGTGCCGAAGGTGACCGTGATCACCCGCAAGGCGTACGGCGGGGCCTACTGCGTGATGTCGAGCAAGCACTTGCGGACGGACGTCAACTTCGCCTACCCCACGGCCGAGATCGCCGTCATGGGTCCGGAGGGGGCGGTCAACATCCTCTACAAGCGGGAGCTGGACGAAGCGGGGGCGGACGCTCCGAGGGTGCGGGCCGAGAAGGTGGCGGAGTACCGGGCGAAATTCTCGAACCCGTACATCGCCGCCGAGCGGGGATTCGTGGACGCGATCATCGCGCCGCGGCGGACGCGGCCGGAGATCGCGCGTGCCCTGCGGCAGCTCGGGTCCAAGCGGTCGAGCGTGCCGCCGAAGAAGCACGGCAACATCCCCTTATAGGGGATCGGACCGGCGTAGCGATTCGGAAGTCCTTGTTTTTCTTGACATCCGGGCGGCGCGTGCGACAAGCTGACACCGCCCGAAAGCGTCGAGACCATCGATCAGGGAGGCCGGGCGGGTCCACGTCCAAGGAGAGGACATGAGAGAGCGAGATCGAGAGCTGAAGCGCCGGCGCCATCGCCGGCTGAAGCGGTTGAAGAAGCGCCCCGCCGAGGAGGCCGTGCGCGCGGTCGAGCGGCCGAGCGGCTCGAAGCGCGCCGTCAAGAAGCCCCCGGCGCCGGCGGCCGACGCTTCGTCCCCCTCCAACGCGGCCGTGGCCGAGCCCCCCGCCGAGGCGCCGCCGCCCAAGAAGAAGCCGGCGGCGAAGAAGGCGCCGGCCAAGAAGGCCCCCGCTCCCGCCCCGGTGAACGAGGGCGGCGGCGAGCCCGAGGGTGGTCCCGAGGAGCCCCAGGGGGCCTGATCCCCCGTCCCGCGCGATGTCCGATTACCGCTCCCTGAAAGCCGTCGATCCCGAGATCTACCAGGCGATCGCCGACGAGCGCGCGCGCCAGAATGTCGGGCTGGAGCTGATCGCCTCCGAGAACTTCGTCAGCCACGCCGTGCTGGAAGCCACCGGAAGCGTGCTCACCAACAAGTACGCCGAGGGGTATCCCGGCCGGCGCTACTACGGCGGCTGCGAGTTCGTGGACGTGGTCGAGCGGCTCGCCATCGCCCGGGCCAAGGAGCTGTTCGGCGCCGAGCACGTCAACGTGCAGCCCCACAGCGGCACGTCGGCCAACATGGCGGTCTACTTCGGCTTCCTCAAGCCGGGCGACAAGCTGATGGGGCTGGACCTGTCGAGCGGCGGTCATCTCACCCACGGCCACCCGCTCTCCTACTCGGGGCACGACTTCCAGGTGATCGCCTACGGCGTGGACCGCGAGACGGAGACGATCGACTACGACGCGGCCGAGCGCCTTGCGATGGCGGAGAAGCCGAAGCTGATCGTCTGCGGTGCCTCGGCCTACAGCCGGGTGATCGACTTCGAGCGCTTCCGCGCCATCGCCGACAAGGCGGGGGCCCTGCTGATGGCGGACATCGCCCACATCGCCGGCCTGGTGGCGGCGGGGCTCCATCCGTCGCCCATCCCCTACTGCCACTTCGTGACCACGACCACCCACAAGACGCTGCGGGGGCCGCGGGCCGGCATGGTGATGTGCAAGGAGGAATTCGCCAAGGACCTCGACCGCGCGGTCTTCCCCGGCATCCAGGGCGGGCCGCTGATGCATGTGATCGCGGCCAAGGCGGTGGCCCTGAAGGAGGCGCTGTCGGACGGGTTCCGCGGCTACCAGCAGCAGATCCTGGCCAACGCCAAGGCGCTGTCGGCCCGACTGGCCAGCCACGGCTTCCGGATCGTCTCGGGCGGCACGGACAACCACGTCTTCCTGCTCGACGTGCGGGCCGCGGGTCTGACCGGCAAGGTGGCGGAGAAGGCGCTCGACGCCGCGCACATCACGGTCAACAAGAACACCATCCCCTACGACCCCAACCCGCCGCTGGTCGCCTCCGGTATCCGCATCGGCACCCCGGCCCTCACCACCCGCGGCATGAAGGAGCCCGAGATGGAGCAGGTGGGCGACTTCATCGCCGAGATCCTCCGCGCGCCCGAGGACGAGGCGGTGCGGGAGAGCGTGAGCGGGCGGATCCGGGAGCTTTGCGAGCGGTTCCCGCTTTACGATCCGCTGATGTAGGGCGGTCCGCCCGGGCATCAATGCCCGGGCTACGCTGCAACCGAAAAAGTCGGCTGAAGCCGGCTCCGAGGTCAGAAAGAGCCGGCTTCAGCCGGCTTTTTGGTTGAGACGTAGCCCGGGGATTGATCCCCTGGCGGTCCGGCGCGTGGGTTGAAGCCCCTCCGGCGAGCCATCCCCCCCATTCCCATTCGTCGATTTCGTCAACGTCCGGTACTCGAATCAACCCGCGATAGTCGGGCAGGGGGAAGCCAGTTTTTCTTCACGGGCGCCTTGTACAACTCCAGTGGGGAAAAACGCTGGCTGATGGGATAGTATCGCTGGAACTGGCGATCTCGATATCCAAAATGCCCTACGAAATCGAGTTTTCTGAGGATGTCAAGACGCAACTCCGGCATTTGACAGCACGATCTCGATCGATCCTCCTGACAGCGATTGAGACTCAGCTTCTCCACGAGCCTCTTATAGAGACCCGGAACCGCAAACAGCTGCGTCCCAATCCTCTCGCTCCTTGGGAGCTGAGGGTCGGAGACCTGAGAGTCTTCTACAGAGTCGCAGAGGAAGGGGTGAAAAGGGTCTATATTCTGGCAGTGGGAGAGAAGCGTGGAAACAGCCTTTGGATCGGTGGCGAGGAGGTCAAGCTATGAAGAGGATCGAAATTTCGGCGGCTTCCAAGCCCCTCTCGGAGTACGCGGGAGAGCTCGATGATGAGATCGTTATCCTGACCTCCGGAGATCATGCAGTCGCCGCCTTGGTCCCTCTGAAGAACATCGATGAGGAGTCC
>JAICSG010000170.1 GCA_025937035.1 Thermoanaerobaculia bacterium
GGACCTCCTCTTCGAGATCCTTGAACCGATCCCGGGCGACCAGGGCGAAAATGACGCCGGCAGCGAGGATCAGAACGAGGATGCCACCCATCCGGCACGCTCCTTGTCGCGCGCGAGCGCTCCACGGGATCTGAGGATTTCAGATCCCGGGAGCTTATCACGCGGGCCAGGGGCTCATGGAGCTCGCACGCTTTAGCCGCACGCGCCGCCGCCGCAGGCGGTGTCGCAGGTAGCGGTCACGCAGGCGGGCCCGAACGTACCGCCGCCCTGTACCTCCTTCATCCAATGCGGAGCATCCAACAACTGCACGGTCTCGCGGCTGAGGACGAGCTTCTTCGCATGCTTTTTCATGGATTCTCCTTCCAGGACCGTTTCTGATCCTGCCATCGAACCGGAAACCGATTTTTCCGGCACGTCGCGAAGGCAGTATAGGATCGGCCCCGGATGGTAAATCAGGCTCTGTTCAAAGAGCGCAATAATTTGACAGTTGGGACAGGGAAAAATTCTTTCAAAAGAGCCGGAGCCTGTTCATATGCATATGCCGCGCTCACCATTTGACTTTCTTCCCGGCACGGCACAGAGTAAGAGCACACGCTGCTACTGGAGACCGAAGGCATGGCGACACGCAAGAAGCCCCCCACGGAGAAAAGCCCGGATCCGCCGCGCGGGGACAATGAGCTCGACCGCCGCGACAAGATGCACATGGACATGATGCGCTCGGTGGTGACCGAGCCGCTGCTGTCCAAGGTCCAGGCGAATCCCCAGGGCAGGTTCGATGTCATCATCGCGCTCAACGAGCTCTTCGAGGGCGGGATCGAGAAAGCTCTCCAATTCGTCGAGGAACGGGCCAAGGAGTGGGGGGTCCGGTACAGGACGGTGTCGCACTACTGCTTCGCCTGCCTCAGCGGCGAGCAGATCCTCGCCCTGGCCGACGAGGTGCGGAAGCTGATCCAGGAGCACGACCGTCGGGGGACCGTGGTCTACCGGATCTGGGAAGACACCGAGATCGCGGTGACGCTCACCCGCTCGCTGACGACGGTCAAGGCCGACGCCGCCCATCGGGCGTTCTGGGCGCACGGCGAGGACATCGTCTGGGCGGTGCTGGACTCCGGCATCAAGGGGGACCACCCCCACTTCCGGGCGGCGCAGTCCCCGTTCGGCCCGGTCGACAGTCTGAATGTCGCCGATCCGCTGCAGCACACGGATTTCACGCCGCTGCAGAATGGACCGCTGGTCGACGAATTCGGTCACGGCACGCACGTGGCCGGGATCATCGGGGGGTTCTGGCAGTCGGAGAAGGAGGAGGGCGAGAAGGTGGTGGGCACCGAGATGCGGGACGAGGCCACCAACAAGCCGATCCCCCAGAGGGATTCGCTGCGCGTCATCTCCGGCGTCGCCCCCCGCTGCCGGCTGCTGAGCCTGAAGGTCATCGCCGACACCACCGTGGCCGGGGACACGAAACAGACGGCCGGCCAGGGGAAGGTGAGCTGGGTGCTGCTGGCGATCGACCAGATCCAGAAATGGAATCAGAACGGCAAGCGCCTGCTGATCCACGGCGTCAACATGAGCCTCGGCTACGACTTCGATCCGCGCTGGTTCGGCTGCGGCCAGAGCCCGTTGTGCGTCGAGGTCAACCGGCTGGTGAAGAGCGGCGTGTCGGTGGTGGTCTCCGCCGGCAACGCCGGCTACTCGTCGTACATCACCGCGGCCAACAGGGTGGAGTCCCGCTACAGCGACCTCAGCATCTCGGACCCGGGCAACGCCGACCTCGCGATCACCGTCGGCTCGACCCACCGCGAGATGCCGCACCTGTACGGCGTCTCCTATTTCTCGTCGCGCGGCCCCACCGGGGACGGCCGCATGAAGCCCGACCTGGTCGCGCCGGGCGAGCGGATCATCTCCTGCGCGGCGGGTCTCGAAGCGAAGAAATACGACGACGGCAAGAGCGAGGTCCCGGTCCTCTACTGCGAGCAGACCGGCACCAGCATGGCCGCTCCTCACGTATCAGGGGCGATCGCCGCCTTCCTCTCCGTCCGGCGGGAGTTCATCGGCCAGCCGGAACGCGTGAAGGAGGTCTTCCTCGCGAATACCATCGACTTGCAGCGCGAGCGCAAATTTCAAGGAACGGGGCTCCTGGACCTCATGAGGGCCCTCCAGGCCGTCTAGCTACGGAAAGGGAAAACAATGGCTATGGAATCGATCCACGGATTCGACTTCTTCCGGCTGCGGTTCGACGCGGACGGCAACCTGCAGACCCCGGACGTCCTGGCGGAGATGGAGCAGCGGGCGGAAGCCGCGGGAGCCACGGACGCCATCCTGATCGCGCATGGCTTCCGCAACGACGAGAACGACGCCACCGGGCTCTATAGCGAATTTCTGGGTACCCTGCGGCAGAATCTGAGCCGCGCCGAATTCCAGGCGAGCCTGGGGCCGCGGAAGTACGTCGTGGCCGGGATCTACTGGCCTTCCAAGGCCTTCAAGGAGGCCTTCGGCGGCGACGAGGGATCGGTCCAGGGGCTGGACGACGAGCTGGCGCAGAAACAGGCCGTGCGGGCTCAGCTCGAGGACCTCAAGACGGACGCCAGGACACCGGAGCAGGCCGCGAGGATCGATCAGGCGATCCAGTTATTGGACCAGGTGGAGGAGAGCCCGGAGGCCCAGGACGCGCTCGTCGACAACGTCCTGTCGCTGCTGGACGGCGTGGAGACGGATCCCACCGAGGGTCTCGAGGAGATCCGCTCCAAGGAGGGGTCCGAGCTCCTCGACGCGCTGGCGGCCCCCATCATCCTGCCGACCGCGGGCGGCGGCGACGGCGAGGGCGAGGGCGGCGCGGCGGGGCTGGATACGGTCTTCGTGCCCGGCGGCGATGGCCAGACGCAGGGGCTCGGGTCGTTCTTCGGCTCGATCTTCGGACGCATCGGCCAGTTCCTGAACCTCACCACCTGGTACGTGATGAAGAACCGCTCCGGCGTGGTCGGAGCCAACGGCGTGGCCAAGGCCGTGCGCGATCTCAAGGCCAAGCGGCCGGGCCTCAAGATCCACCTGGTGGGGCACAGCCTCGGCGGCCGGCTGATGGCCGCGTGCGCGAAATCGCTGGCCAATCCCAAGCTGCAACCGGACTCGCTCACCCTGCTGGAGGCCGCCTTCTCGCACTACGGCTTCAGCCCGGACAACGGCAAGGGCACCCCGGGATTCTTCCGCGCGGTAATGCAGGAGAAGGTGGTGCGCGGGCCGCTGGTGGCCACCTTCTCCAAGCTCGACACCGTCGTGGGACCGGTCTACGCGGTGGCGTCCCGGCTGGCGGGGGACAACGCCAAGGCGATCGGCGACGCCAACGACCCCTTCGGAGGGATCGGCAGGAACGGCGCCCAGAAGACGCCGGAGGCCGCCGCCGAGCCGCTCCACACCGCCGGCCAGGCGTACACCTTCGCCCCCGGAAAAGTGATCGGTCTCGACGGCTCGGAGAACCTGATCAAGGACCACGGCGACGTCAGGAACGCCAACGTCACCTACGCGTTCGCGTCGGTGATGGCGCAGACCTGAGCGCCGGTCCGCTCCTCCACCGGCACCCACCTCCGGCCGCGCTCCCCCACGTATACGGACTGCGGCCGGATCAACCGCCCCGTGGCGAGCTGCTCCAGGGCGTGGGCCGTCCACCCCGCCACGCGACCGACCGCGAAGGTGGGCGTGAAGAGACCGGTGGGCATCCCCAGGCCGTGCAGCAGGAGGGCGGTGTAGAACTCCACGTTGGTGTCCAGACGGCGGTCGGGCTTGCGCTCGCGGAGGAGGCGCAGGGCCGTGGCCTCCACCGACCGCGCCAGCTCGTAGAGCCCGCGGTCGCCGCCCAGGCTGTAGAAGCGCTCCGCCGCCGCGGCCAGCACGTCCGCCCGCGGATCGCGCACCCGGTAGACGCGGTGGCCGAAGCCCATCAGCCGCTCGCCGCGGTCGAGCTTCTCGCGCAGCACCGCCTCGGCCCGCTCGGGGGTGCCGATCTCGAAAACCATGTCCAGCGCCGGCCCGGGGGCCCCGCCGTGAAGAGGCCCTTTCAAGGCCCCCACCGCGCCGGTGATGGCGGAGATCAGGTCCGAGCGGGTGGAGACGATCACCCGGGCGGTGAAGGTCGAGGCGTTGAGCCCGTGATCGGTCACCGTGTTGAGATAGGTCTCCAATCCCCGCGCCCGCTCCGGCGACGGCTCCTCGCCGGAGAGCAGGAAGAGGAAATTGGCGGCGTGCCCGAGATCCTCCCGGGGCCTCAGCGGCTCCTCCCCGCGCAGCAGCCGCCAGTAGGAGGCCACGATCGTGGGGAAGGTGGCGGTGAGCAGGAGGGCATCCTCCTTCGGGTCCTCCCCCGCCCCCTCGGCGAGGCTGAGCGCGCCGGCGGCCATGCGCAGGGCGTCCATCGCCGGCACCCGCCGCCGCGCCGCCTCCCGCAGCAGCTCCAGCGCCGCCGCGGGCAGGGAGCGCCGGCCCGCCAGCCGGTGCCTGAAGGCCTCCAGCTCCCCTGCCGTGGGCAGGCTGCCGTTCCACAGCAGCCAGGTCATCTCCTCGAACGAGGCCCGGGGGGCGATCTCCTCTACCGGAAACCCGGCGAGAAGCAGCACCCCCGCCTCGCCGTCCACGCTGCTCAAACGGGTCGTGGCCGCCACGACCCCTTCCAATCCTTCTCTGATCTGGGTGTTGTCCATCGCGTGCCTCCCTTCGATGGACCCATCTTCGGCCCGCCTTGTCGAGGTTGTCAATCTTGATTACAAAATCAATATGATCCGTGCTACCGTTTCCGCCATGGAGGACCGCTTTCTGACCGCCCAGGAGGCCGCCGCGGAGCTGGGGATCTCGCTGGCCACGCTCTACGCCTACGCCAGCCGGGGGATGCTGCGCTCGGAGCCGGTGCCGGGCGAGGCCCGGGCGAAGCGCTATCCCAAAGAGGACGTGCTGCGGCTCAAGGAGAAGAAGGAGCTTCGCCGCGAGCCGGAGAAGGCGGCGCCCAAGGCCCTCTCCTGGGGGATGCCGGTGCTGGAGTCCGCGCTGACCCTGATCCAGGACGGCCGGCTCTACTACCGGGGGCGTGACACGGTGCAGCTCGCCCGCACCTCGACCGTGGAGGAGGTGGCGGCCCTGCTCTGGACGGGGGATCCCGGGGAAGCCGACCGCCTGTTCGCCAACGAGCCGCCGCCGATCGCCTGGCCTCTCCCGGGGGGGTTGACGCCCATCGAGCGCTGCCAGATCGCCGTGCCACTCGCCGGAGCGCAGGACCTCGCGGCCTGGGACCTCCGGCCGGCGGTGGTGGCGGCGACCGGGGCGCGCATCCTCCGCTTCATGGCGGGCGTGGCGGCGGGATATCCCCCCTCCTCGCGCTCCATCGCCAGGCTCCTCCAGCTCGGCTGGGCGCCGGGGCGGCCCGAGGTGGCGGAGCCGATCGGCGCGGCCCTGATCCTGGCGGCGGACCACGAGCTCAACGTCTCGGCCTTCACCGCCCGCTGCGTGGCCTCGGCCAACGCCTCACCCTGGGACGTGGTCTCGGCGGGCCTGGCGGCGCTCAAGGGCTCACGCCACGGCGGGCACACCGAGCGGGTGGAGGCGCTCTTCCGGGAGGCGGGGACGGCGGAGGAGGCGCGCCAGGTGCTGGCGGACCGCCTGCGGCGCGGCGAGCCCATCCCCGGCTGCGGCCACACCCTCTATCCGGACGGAGACCCCCGCGGCGCGGCCCTGCTGGAGATGGCGCGGGAGATCGCTCCGGAATCCCCCGAGGTCGAGCTGGCCCTGGCCATGGCGGACGCCTACCGCGAGCTGATCCACGAGCACCCCACGATCGACCACGGCCTGGTCGCCCTCAGCCGCGCCCTGGAGCTGCCCGAGCGCACTCCCATCGCCCTCTTCGCCCTCGGCCGCACCATCGGCTGGATCGGGCATGCGATCGAGCAGTACGGCGTGGGCAAGCTGATCCGGCCTAGAGCGGCCTATGTGGGAGAAATTCCGGGGGAAAGCTGACGCCACCGTCCGGTCAACGCCGCTCTTCCTTCCCCACCAGGCAGTCGCGGGCAATAAAGCTCCATTGCCGGAAGTGGCTCTCAGCAATTTCGTTCACGAGCGTACCCAGATCCTGGATCGCCTTGGGGGCGGCCTTCTCGTAGCAGAGAAAGTCGAGGCGCCCGCGATACTCCACGACGAGGTCCTCCGCGTCGCAGCAACCCCGGTGATAGTCACTGGCCTCGGCGATGGCTCGGGCCTCCTCAAAGCCCCGGCTCTCCAGAATTTCGGTCAGACGTGTGGATTCCCGGAGAGTCAGCCTGGATCTCCAGGGCGTGTCCACTCCGAACCCGCCGAGCTCCAACCGGCCATCACCGTAGAAATACAAGTCGTACACCAGGGGCGCTTGTCCTCCGGAAGAATAGGATACGGTCAGGAAGTATCCGGGCCTCGGCGTGCTCGCCGGAATGCTGGAGCATGCCGTCATGGACAGACAGACGGTGAGGCCAAGGATCGGAAGGAAAGGTTTCATGCAGCTTGGCATGACGTCAATTTTAGGCGGAACGCCGCAGATAAGCCTCCTGATCCTCCAGAATCCCCCGCCCCCCCTCCCAACGCATCCCGGCGATGCGGGCCTGCCGGTCCTGATCGAAGAATTTGGTGGCCGAGAGGAACGTGTCGCGCAGATCGGCCCCGGTCAGGTCGGCCCCCGCGAAGTCGGCCCCTTCGAGATCGGCGCCTCGGAGGTCGGCGCCGCGCAGATCGGCATCCCGCAGATCAGAGAGGCTCAGGTTGGCTCCCCGCAGGTCGGCCCCCTCCAGGCGGGCCTCCCGCAGGTCGCAATTCTTGAGATGGAGGTCGCCGAGATCCCGCGTCCGCGGCTCCCAGCCGCGAAGGTCGGCGCCCACCACCACCTTCCGGGGGCCGCGATAGGGGACGTAGCTCTCCGCCTCGCGCAGGGCCCGGAGCTTGTCCGGCGGGAGCGAGCCGCTCACGAAGCGCTGATCGCCGGGCCACGGGTCGGCGTTGTTGTGGTAGCTCGATTCCCGCTCCCAGTAGCCCAGCCGGTCCTCGGCCATCAGCTCGATCCGGTGCACCCACTTGAGGCTCTTGTAGAAGTAGCGGGAGGGGGTGACCGTCCGCAGCGGATACCCATGCTCGGGAGTGAGCGGCGCGCCGTCCCGGCCGTGGATCAGCCAGGTGTCCGCCAGGGCGAGCTCCAGCGGCAGGGACGTGTCGTGCCGGCGTGGCGAGTACGCCTCGAAGTGCACGAACCGGGCCTCCGGCCGGGGCACGGCCTGGCCCAGCACCACCGCCAGGGGCACCCCATCGAGGCGCATTCCGAAGTGGCTCCAGCTCGTCACGCAGTGGATGTCCGCCACCAGCTCGCTCTGCGGCAGGGCGAGGATCTCCGCGTAGGTGAAGCTCAGAGGCCGCTCCACCAGCCCGTCGACGCTCAGGCGCCAGTTGTCGAGGTCGAGCGCCTCGGGAGAGGGCTCCTGCTCGCCCACGACGGGGAACTTCTTCGTGGCGGTCTGGCCGGGGGGGAGGGTGGAAGCGTGGGTCATTCCAGAGCCTTTAGTGTAGTGCATCGCACGTTCGCCAGCGCGGCCCTTCAGGCCGCCTCGGGATGGATCTTCCGCCTCTCTCACCCAGGGCGATGCCCTGGGCTAAGTCAGAGCGGCCCCTTCGGGCCTCAAC
>JAICSG010000723.1 GCA_025937035.1 Thermoanaerobaculia bacterium
GCCCTAGGGTCGGGTCCCGATCAAAAGGAGGAACAGAGATGAGGCGTATGCTTGTGTTTCTCTGTGTCGCCGCAGTATGCATGGTGGGATCGGGGAGCCTGTTCGCCGCAGCAGCGCCTCAGTGGCCGCAATGGGGGCATGACCCTCAGCACGGCTCGATGGTCGCCAACCTCGGCCAGCCGCTGAACCGCATTCTTCAGGACATCGTCTACGACCCGTTCGTGCCCGCCGAGATCTCCGCGGGTGGCGGCGACCTGCTGGTCCATTACCAGGTGCCGATGCTCGACGGCAACGACGTCTACATGGAGTTCAAGGGCGGCAATTTCAACACCACCTCCCATTGGGAGACCCAGGACTGGCTCGAGAAGAAGCTGACCTGGCAGGGCGGCAACCTAGTGGTGGCCTGGTCCTACACCTCGACCTGGAAGCCCGTTCCGTACGCGAGCCAGACCTCGGGCAACGGGCCGTTCTGGGAGCCGGTGTTCCACCCCGCGCTGTCCGGGGACTTCGTCTACGTCCCCTCGGCCCAGGGCCAGGTGGTGAAGCTCCGCAAGAGCGACGGCTCGGTGGCGGCCACCATCAACCCCTTCACGGGCTCGAGCGCGCCCACGGGAAGCACGGACATCTTCGTCGCCAGCCCCCTGAGCGCGGACAAGAGCGGCAACGTCTATTACAACGCCATCAAGCTCTCGCACAGCCAGCCCTGGGACCAGGATGTGGTGGACTCGTGGCTGGTCAAGATCAGCCCGCAGGACCAGGCCTCGAAGGTCTCCTTCTCGGTCCTGACGCCGGGCGCGCCGAGCGGGACCGACACGACGTGCAAGGTCCAGTTCGCCGACTCCCAATTGCCGTGGCCGCCGACCCCGGACGCCGTCCCCGGGACCACCCAGTGCGGGTCGCAGCGCCCGGGCATCAACGTGGCGCCGGCGATCGCCCCGAACGGCACCATCTACACGGTGAGCCGCGGCCACTTCGTCACCCGCTACAGCTACCTTATCGCCATCAATCCGAACCTGACCCTCAAATGGGCGGCCTCCCTGCGGGACCGGCTGAACGACGGCTGCGGCGTCCTGCTGCCGATCGGCGGCCCCGGCGGCTGCCAGGTGGGGGCTCACCTCGGGGTCGATCCCGGGACCAACGAGCCGGGCCCCGGCCGCGTGCTCGACGACAGCACGGCCTCGCCGACGGTGGCGCCGGACGGCAGCGTCGTCATCGGCACCTACACCCGGTACAACTGGGACCAGGGACACCTGATGAAGTTCAGCTCGACGGGACAGTTCCAGGGCGCGTACCCGTTCGGCTGGGACGTCACCCCGGGCATCTACGCCCATGATGCGACCTACTCCATCGTGCTCAAGGACAACCACTACAGTGACAGCGGGTCGTACTGCGACGTCGAGGCGTACTGCCCCGCGGACCGCACCGCCACGCACCCCAACTATCCGGAGGCGTACTTCATCACCCAGCTCAACCCGTCGATGGGCATCGAGTGGCAGTGGCAGAACACCAATCCCCTGAGCTGCTCTCGCGACTCCAGCGGGAACGTGACCTGCGTCAACGACCACCCGAACGGCTTCGAGTTCTGCGTCAACGTGATGGCGATCGCCGGGGACGGCACCGTCTTCGCCAACAGCGAGGACGGCAACATGTACGCCGTCCGCCAGGGAGGTACCATCCGCGACCACATCTTCCAACAGCTCGCGTTGGGCGCCGCCTACACCCCGGCGGCGATCGCCAGCGACGGCAAGATCATCTCCCAGAACGCCGGCCACCTCTACGTGCTCGGCAACTGAGAAGCTCCCAGGGAGCGGTCCATGGGGCCGCTCCTTTCCTTACCCTACCCTGGCGGAAACCTCCGGGCCCTCCCCTCGTATAGGGGTCATGGCTCCCCCATCCCGTCCGTATCCCTGGAAGACCTTCGCCTTCCTGTTGGCCGCCGGAATCCTGACCGGACCGCTCGTAATTCCTTATCTTCGGGGGCTGGAAGCGATCGCTCCTGGCCCGCACCCGGCGGAGCCGCTGGGCTCTCTCGTGCTCTCCGGGCTCGTTCAAAATCTCATCCTTCTCCTCCCCGCCACGGCGATCGGCCTCTTCGTAGCACGCAAGATCGGCCTCGGCGCGCCCTACCTGGAGAGCTGGCTCGACGGCGCGCCCCGGCCGGCGGAGCCGTTCTCGTCGATCGTCGGGCCGGCGCTCTTCTGGGCCACGGTCACGGCGCTCGTCGCCTTCGCGATCGACGGCTTCTTCCGGTACGCGCTCGGCGTCACCTTCCCCGCGCCCGAGATCCACGCCCGCATCGCCGTCCCCTGGTGGCGCAGTGGCCTCGCGAGCTTCTGGGCTCCCTGGGCGGAAGAGATCTTCGACCGCCTCTTCCTGCTCTCGCTGGTCGCCTGGCTGGGGATGAAGCTCTTCCGCGTCCCGGGAGAGGGGCGTGGGCGCACGATCGCCCTCTGGGTCGCCATCGTGGCCACGGCGCTCTTCTTCGGCTGGTATCACATCAGCAACGAGGAGATGTTCGCCAACCCCGTGCCGCCGATCGTGCAGCTCAGGACGGTGCTGATCATCCTCCCCGTGGGCCTCGCCTTCGGCTGGCTCTACATCCGCCGCGGCCTCGAGGCGGTGATCCTCTCCCACTTCGTGATCGACTTGATCGTGCACGCCGTGCGGCCGATCGTCGAGCATGGGCTGGCGTAGGCCTCCCCCACCCCGCCGGGTAGCCCCGGGGTAGCCCCCCCGGGGCGGCCCCGAAACCCTCCCTCCGTGTGGTGCGCGAAAGCCCGGAGGCTCCTACGCTTACGTTCCATGGACGACCTCTGGCAGCCGATCCGCTTCGACCGGGAGATGATCGTCAAGTACGACCGCCCCGGCCCGCGCTATACCTCCTACCCCACGGCCCCGCAGTTCACCGACGACTTTGGCCCACCGCAGTACCGCGAGATCCTCTCGCGCAGCGGCGAGCTTGAGGAGCGTCCTCTGTCTCTCTACGTTCACGTCCCCTTCTGCGATGTGCGTTGCTTCTTCTGCGGCTGCAACGTGACCATCTCGCGCGATCGCAC
>JAICSG010000413.1 GCA_025937035.1 Thermoanaerobaculia bacterium
CCGGTAGAGATCGCCCAGCTTCTCCTTTGCCAGGAAGTCGAGACGGCCTTGAGCCTCCGGTGGCGTCAGGGCATCCCAGCGCGGCCAGAACTCCTTCCAGAAGACCGGCAGGAAGCGATAGGTGCGGAAGCCCGAGGTCAGCAGGAGCCACCAGAGCCGGCCTTTGGGATGCTCCTCGCGCAGGCGGCGGACGGCGGCGATCCAGCAGCGCGGCAGCGCGGCGCTCCCCCAGGCGGCGGGATCGACGATCGTGTCCCCCGAATAGACCACCGTGCAGACCCCTTCGCCAGGCACCGAGATCTCGTAAAGGAGGAGGGTCGAGAAGCCGCGCAGCCCCGTCTCATCCTCCAGGAGCAGCGCCCAGGTCTTCTCCGCCAGATCGGCGGCGAACCGCTCGCGCGTGACCCCCTCGAAGGAGGCTGCGAGCAGGCCGTACATGGCCTCCCGCTCGGCCTCCGTCAGGGCCTCCCGGCGGACCAGACGTCCCCTCACAGCAGCGCGGCCTCGACGTGCGGGAGGCGGCCGTCCAGCGCTTCGATGGCGGCGGCCCCATCTCCCCAGTCCACGGTGTACAGCACGCTCTCGTAGCGCCGGGGGTGGAAGCGGCGCTCCAGCCAGGGGAGCCAGGGGTGACCCGCGGCGAGGCCGATCACCACATAGGTGTAGCGCCGCGCGCGGGCCTCGGCGTACGCGGATTCCATAAGGGCTCGGAAGGTCTCCGGATCATCCCCATCGACCGCGATGTGCGAGATATACGCGTGCGGCAACCGCTCTCCGGGGTCCGGCAGGCGCGGCGTTCCGATAACCGGTGAGAGACGGTTGATCCACAGCCGCCAGCGGGCCAGATGCGGCGCGTACCCCCGCACCACCACCTGCTTGAAGCCGCTCTGATCCCACAGCGCCAAGCAACCAACGACGTGGCCACCCTTAACCGCCAGCCGGAAATCCCCAGGCCTCAGGCCCCGGCTGCGCTCGGGCGACAACAGCTCGGCCGTGCTGAAATACGGAGCCGCCTGATAGCGCCGCCGGTTCCGCACCAAGCAGTCCGCCACCTCGCCCATCCGCTCGGGGGTGCCGGTCTCGATCTCGAATCCATGCCGTCCCTGGTGTCCCTTTCGCCCCACCGGCACCACCAGCGTCACAAGCCCCGAAAGCTCGTGGTAACGCGGCAGCCCCGGCACCGAGGCCCCCAGCAGGCGGCGCGCGACCGCGTTGTCCGCGATGATCGAGGTGAGATCGAACGGCTCCTCCCCCGGACCGCGCGATTCGCGGAGCGCCGCGTAGCCGGCGGCCAGCAGGCTGCGCCGGCCGCGAGCGGCGCGGTCCACCCGAAGCTGGCTCAGATAGCCCAATCGGCAGGGCTTGCCGTTCACGAAGGCGCTCCAGACGCAGCGGGTGCCCATCCCCACGATCCGTCCGGTCCCGGGATCGCGGGCCACCACCGTGGCGTGACGGTCCCCCTCCACGGCGGCGGCCAGGGAGGCGTCCGGCTCCCGCTCCAGAGAGACCCGGATGGCACCCTCCATGGGGTTGTCGCGCAACAGGCGCCGGATCTCCGGATCGTCCTCACGGACGGCGAGCTCGACGGTCAGGCCACTTCCAGCAGCTCGGAGCGCCAATCCTCCGCCCCCAGCGGGAAGTGGTTGCGGCCGTCCACGTCGGCACGGTGCAGCCAGTTGATCAGGAAATAGTTGCGGAACATGAACGGGTCCGACCGGTTCACCGGATCGGCCGACCGCCGGAGGATGCTGGGCCAGGAATAGAAAGCCCGCCGCGCCTCGACACAGCCGCGCTCCACCTCCTCCGGCGTCATGCGCGCCGGCTGGAACGGCACCATGTTGTAGCGGTAGCGCTCGTCGAGCCACCAGCTTTCGAAAAGGAGCTTCCCCTCCCGCTCCAGACGGCTGTAGAGCGGCGTGCCCGGGAACGGCGTCAGATGATTGAAGGCCGCGATGTAAAAGCCATGGTTCCGGGCGAATTCCACGGCCCGCGGGAGCTGCTCCGGCGTGTCCTCGTCATAGCCGAAGATGAACGTGCCGTAGAGCCGGATGCCGTGCCGCCGCAGGTTTGCGAGCGCTTTCTCATACCCGCCCCGCATGGTGTTGAACGTCTTGTTCATCGCCTTCAGGTTGTCCGGATTCAGCGTCTCGAAGCCGATCAATACGCCCATGCAGCCGCTGCGCTCGAGGAGATCCAGCATCTCCTCGTCGTGGGCCATGTTGATGCTCGCCTGGCTCACCCAGCGGACCCGCAGGGGGATCAGGGCGCGGAGAAATTCCTTGGCCTGGGCCATGTTCGAGGTGATGTTGTCATCGACGAAAAAGATCAGCTTTTTCTCGTGACGCATCATCACGATCTCGGCCAGGATCTCGTCCACCGGCCGGCGCGTCTGGGAGGCGTGGAAGACCGTCTGCACGGCGCAGAAATCGCACTTGAAGTGGCAGCCGCGTCCGGCCTCCACCAGCCCCACGGGAAGATAGCGCTTGCCGCGGAAGATGCGGCGGTCCGGCCGCGCTCCGGCGAGCGCCGTGCGCCCCTCCTGGCGGTAGAGCTTGCGCGGACGGCCGTGGCGCCAGTCGTCGATCACCTCGGGCCAGAGCGCCTCGGCCTCCCCCACCACCACGCTCTCGGCGTGGCGCGCCACCTCCTCCGGGCAGAGGCTGGCATGGAAGCCGCCCATCACCACCGGCACCCGCCGCCGCCGGTACTCGGAGGCGATCTGATAGGCGCGCCGGGCGGTGTAGGTCTCGACCGACAGGGCCACCAGATCGGTGGGCTCGTCGAACGGGATCTCCTCCATCCGGTCGTCGTGGAAGCGCACCTCGACGTCGCGCGGGGTGATCCCCGCGATCAGCGCGGGCGGCAGCGGCTCCATCTGCCAGGTGCGGATATAGGAGCGGTCGCCGGCGCGGCGGCCGATGCAGGGGTGGACGAGGGTCAGCCTCATGCGGCGGATCTCACCTTGCCCATCCCCAGAATCCAATCGCAGTTGTAGAAGCGATGTAGATTGTGGGCGTAGAAGCGGTAGCCGAGGTTGGTGCCGAGCCGCACCGGCCACGGGCTCGGCGAGGCGGCCAGGCGCCGCACCATGGAGGGCACGCTGTAGGCGTATCTCCACGCCGTCTCCACGCCCCGCTGGAGCTCCTCGACGCTCATCCGCGCCGGCTGGAAGACCACGTGCTGGCCGTCGTAGAGCTCCCAATTCCTGGTGAGGATGCGCCCCTCGCTCTCCAGCCGCTGATGGAGCGCCGTGCCGGGGAACGGCGTGACCACGGCGAAGCGCGGCAGATCGATGCGCGCCTCCACGGCGAAGCGGGCGGTCTCCAGGAAGATCTCCGGCGTATCGTGATCGAGCCCGAACACGAAGCACCCCTGGAGGGCGATGCCGTGCCGGTGCAGGGCCGCCACCAGCTCCTTGTACCGCTCGGGAGAGTTGAAACCTTTTTTCGAGGCCCGGAGATTCTCCCGCGAGATCGACTCCAGCCCCATCAGGATGCCTTTGCAACCGCTCCGCTGGGCAAGCGCCAGCAGCTCCGGGTCCTGCCCGAGGAGGACGGTGGCGAGGCCGTACCACTGGACGCGCAGGGGAATCAGCGTCTCGAACAGGCGGACCGCGTGGCCGCGATCGGCGATCAGGTTCAGATCCACGAAGATCAGCTTGCGCGAGCCCTTGCGGCGGATCTCCTCGACCACCTCCTCGACCGGCTTCTGGAACGGCCGGGTCCCCCAGGCGGAAGGGACCACACAGAAGTCGCAGCGGTGGACGCAGGCGCGCGTGGCCTCAAAGACGTCGTCGGTGAGATAGCGCTCGCGAGGCAGCAGGTCGCGGCGGGGCGCCGGCATGCCGGCCAGGGAGAGGCCGGGGCGCTGATCGTACCGGGAGCGCATGCGTCCCGCCGCGAAGTCCCGCAGGAGCTCGGGCCAGCTCTCCTCGGCGTAGCCCACCACGATGGCGTCCGCGTGCGGTTGAGCGTCCTCCGGCACCAGGGTCACATGAGGGCCGCCGAGCACCACCGGAACGCCCCGGGCCCGGAAGGCCGCCGCCAGCTCATAGGCCCGCACCGCCGTCCCCGTGATCACCGTGAGCCCGACCAGATCCGCCTCGACGCTCGCGGGATCGACGTCCGCGATCCCCTCGTCGATCAGCCGGACCTCCGCGCCGAGCTCCGGGGGGATCAGCGCCGCCAGGGTGGGAAGGGTGAGCGGCATATAGCGGAGCGACCGCTTGAAGATCCCTCCACGATGGCGGTAGAGCGGGCCTTTGGGGGAAATCAGGACAATCCGCATGAGCTTCGTTCCGCCGGGTCGCTGCGCCTTTAAAACTCTAGCAGACTCCCACCCAGGCATCCAGGGTGACCAACTTCTCTCCCGGATGGCGTATTCCAGAGAAGAGCCTCACCTGAATCCTTCGGGTGTACGGGTTCTCTGGAGGTGAAAGATGAAACGACTCCTGTTTGCCGCCGCGATGCTCTTTGTCGCCCTGACCCTGAAATTCCCCAAGACCGCCTCCGCGGCGGACTGCTACAGCGAAAACTACGGCAACGGCACCTGCGCCACGACCTGCGTCTACTACAACGACCAGGGGAGTGTCACAGGCTACCGTACAAGGTTTTATCAGTGCTGATCTAGACCCTCACGCCCGCTGGCCTGCTGATTCGTGATCAGCAGGCCAGCGGAGCTCCTACAGCCGCTCGGCGCCTA
>JAICSG010000484.1 GCA_025937035.1 Thermoanaerobaculia bacterium
CTCCAGGGATGGGGGCGGGACGGGGATCCCGATCGGCGTCAGTCCGCGGCCATGTGCAAAAAGACGACGGCCAGGCTGCACCCGGCCACCAGAGTCGCCCCGGCGATGAGGACGGTCGCCAGGTGGGCGCGGACGGCGGCGAGCGTCCTCACCGTGGCCTGCCGGAGCTCCGTGTCGCGGCGCCAGCTCCCCAGCAGGGTGGCGCAGCCGAGGACGAAGGCCACGAACGGCAGCGCGATGAGGAAGAGCTGGAGGCCGAGGGGAGGGTGGGCGCTGAACCACTCGACCAGATGGCGGGCGGTCGTGGCCGGCTCATAGGGCGACGGTTGGAGGTTCCGCACGAAGAGCGCGGTCATGAACAGCGCGGCCGGGAGGACGAGGAGGATCTCGGTGGCGGCGACGATGCGCTTGAGGGTGTCCATGGAGTACTTTGTATTGCAAAGTTCTTGTCGTGTCAAGCCGGCGGGGCTTGACGACTCCGCTACAATACCCTCTCTTTGCCGCCTCCCCTCCCGGGGAGCGCGGCGCGCGAGGAATCTCCTGATGAGCGAGAAACGATTCCCGGACGTCCCGGGTGGATATCCATTCCCTCGGCTCGAGCTGCAGGTGCTCGACCGCTGGCGCGAGCGGGGGATCTTCGAGAAGAGCCTGAAGAAGCCGGCTCCCCAGGGGGAATTCGTCTTCTTCGAGGGGCCGCCCACCGCCAACAACGTGCCCCACGTCGGCCACGTGGTCACCCGGGTGGTGAAGGACCTCTTTCCCCGCTACCGCACCATGCGCGGCTATCACGTGGCCCGCAAGGCCGGGTGGGACACCCACGGCCTGGCCGTCGAGATCGAGGTGGAGAAGCGCCTCGGGTTCTCCGGCAAGCAGCAGATCGAGGCCTACGGCATCGCCGAGTTCAACCAGGCGTGCCTGGACAGCGTCCACACCTACGAGCGGCAGTGGCGGGCGATGAGCGAGCGGGTCGGCTACTGGCTCGACCTCGACCACGCCTATCTCACCTACACCAACACCTACATCGAGTCGGTCTGGTGGGCCCTCTCGGAGCTCGCCGCGCGCGGCCTCCTCAACGAGGGGTACAAGATCCAGCCCTACTGCGCCCGCTGCGGCACCACCCTCTCCAGCCACGAGGTGGCCCAGAACTACAAGGACGCCGACGATCCGTCGATCTGGACCCTCTTCCACGCCCGGCCGGGGCAGTCGATCCCCACCACCACCGAGGGGGAGAGCTGGGAGACCGGCGACAATCTCTATCTGGTCGCCTGGACCACCACCCCCTGGACCACTCTCGCCAACGTCGGGCTCGCCGTGCACCCCGACCTGATCTACAAGGCCGTCGAGCATCCGGGCAAGCCGGGGGACCTGATCGTCCTCGGCGAGGATCTGGGCACGCCGGTGCCGGTGGTGATCGAGGAGGAGGGGAAGCGCAAGCAGATCGATCTGCGCGAGGCGCCGGCCCTCGCCCGCTTTCGGGGCCGCGACCTGGAGGGGGTGCTCTACGACCGCCTGTTCACCTTCTTCGAGCCGGACGTCCCCGGCCGCGTGGTGCTCGGCGACTACGTCACCGCCACCGACGGCACCGGGCTCGTCCACACCGCGCCTCCCTTCGGCGAGGACGATTACAAGACCGGCCAGCGCTACGGCCTGCCGATGATCTTCTCGGTCGACGGTGAGGGGAAGATGGTGCCCGGCACCGGCCCCTTCGCCGGCCTCTGGTTCAAGGAGGCCGACCCCAAGATCATCCAGGACCTTAAGAGCCGCGGCCTGATGCTCCACAACGATCGCTACCGCCACAGCTATCCGTTCTGCTGGCGCTGCGACCGGCCGCTCCTCTACTACGCCACCACGAGCTGGTTCATCCGCACCACGGCCGAGCGGGACGAGCTGGTGGCCAAGAACAAGGAGATCCACTGGCACCCCGAGCACATCGGCGAGGGGCGGTTCGGCAACTGGCTGGAGAACGTGGTCGATTGGGCCCTCTCGCGCCGCCGTTACTGGGGGACCCCGCTCCCCATCTGGCTCTGCACCGAGTGCGAGCACCAGAAGGTGATCGGCTCGTATGAGGAGCTGTTCCGGGTCTCCGGCCGCGAGAAGCCGGCGGACGTCTACGATCAGAAACAGTTCAATCCGCACCGGCCCTACATCGACGAATTCACCTGGCCCTGTCCCGAGTGCGGCAAGGGGACGATGCGGCGGACCGAGGAGGTGATCGACGCCTGGTTCGACTCCGGCGCCATGCCCTTCGCCCAGCATCACTATCCGTTCGAGAACCGGGAGCTGATCGACGGCCGGAAGCAGTTTCCGGCGGACTTCATCTCCGAGGCCGTGGACCAGACCCGCGGCTGGTTCTACACCCTGCACGCCCTGGCGGTGCTGCTGTTCGATTCGGTCGCCTACAAGACCTGCATCGTGCTCGGCCACGTCAACGACGAGCAGGGGCGGAAGATGTCCAAGCGGCTCGGCAACGTGGTCGAGCCCATGGGGGTGATCGCCGAGACCGGCGCGGACGCCATGCGCTGGTACTTCTGCGTCAACAACCCCGAGGTGCCGTCGCGCTTCTCGGCCAAGCTGGTGCGCGAGGCGGCGCAGAAGTTCCTGCTGCCGCTGTGGAACGCGCTCTCCTTCTTCACCATCTACGCCAACCTCGACGGCTGGCATCCGGAGAGATCGAGCGCCGTGCCGCCGTTCGCGGAGCGGCCGGCGCTCGACCGCTGGGTCCTGCTCCGGCTCGACCGGCTGACGGAAGAGGTCACGAAGGGGCTCGACGGCTACGAGATCACCGAGTCGGCGCGGGCCATCGAGGCGTTCCTGGACGACCTGACCAACTGGTACATCCGCCGCAGCCGCGCCCGCTTCTGGGCCTCCGAGGACGGTCAGGATCAATCGGGGAAGGCGAGCGCCTACGCCGCGCTCTACGAGGTGCTCACCACCCTCACCCGGCTGATCGCGCCGTTCACCCCCTTCGTGGCCGAGGTGCTGCACGGGCATCTGGTGCGCAGTCAAGCGTCGGACGCGGCGGAGAGCGTCCACCTGGAGAGCTGGCCCGAGCCGGGGGAACGCAAGGACGAGCCGCTGGAGAAGGGGATGGCCGCCGTGCAGCGGATCGTCACCCTCGGCCACGCGGCCCGCAATCTTCACAGCCTGAAGACCCGGCAGCCGCTCTCGGCGGTGACGCTGGTCACGGCCGACGAATCGCTCCGGCCCGTGGTCGAGCCGTACCTCGACATCCTCAGGGACGAGCTGAACGTGAAGGAGGTCCGCTGGGCCGCCGACCGCGCGGTCTACGTCCATCACGAGGTGAAGCCGATCTTCCCCAAGACCGGCCCCCGCTTCGGCAAGCGGATGCCCGAGGTGAAGAAGGCCCTCGATTCGGCGGACGGCGACGCCCTGGCGGCCGAGCTCGAGAAGGCGGGCAAGATCACCATCCAGCTCTCCGACGGCCCCACCGATCTCTCGGCCGAGGAGGTCGAGGTGCGGCTGATCGAGCGTCCGGGCACGGCGACGCAGGGCGACCGCGAGCTCCTGGTAGCCCTGGAGACCGAGCTGACGCCGGAGCTGGAAGCCGAGGGGCTGGCGCGCGAATTCGTCCACCTCGTGCAGCAGGAGAGAAAGAAACAGGATCTGGATTACGCGGACCGCATCCGCGTCCGCTTCCAGGCCGATCCCGAGATGACCGCCGCGGTGGCTGCGCACCAGGAGTGGATTCAGGGGGAGACGCTGGCGGTCGCGATCACCGGGACGGCGGGTGAGCCGTCCCTTGAAATCGAAAGAATCTGAGAGGGGAGACCATGGCGGGAATCTTCAAAGCCTACGACGTGCGGGGGTTGGTGCCCTCGCAGCTCAACGAGGAGATCGCGTACAAGATCGGCCTCGCGTTCCAGCACGTCCTCGACGCCGAGGACCGCGCGAACGGCAATTCGGTGGTGGTGAGCCGCGACATGCGCTCGCACAGCGAGGGTCTCCAGAAGGCCCTGGTGCGCGGGATCACCGACGCCGGGCTCGACGTGATCGACATCGGCCTCTCCACCACGCCGATGAGCTACTTCGCCATCAGCCACCTCAAGGCGGCCGGCGGAGTGCAGGTGACCGCGAGCCACAACCCGGCGCAATACAACGGCTTCAAATTCAGCCGCCACGGCGCCCGGCCGGTCTCGGGCGACCACGGCATCGCCCTCATGGAGCGCAAGATCCAGGAGGGGGACCTGCCCAAGGCGGACAAGCCCGGCAAGGTCACCCACGGCGA
>JAICSG010000373.1 GCA_025937035.1 Thermoanaerobaculia bacterium
GAAGGAGGATTTCCAGGTCTTCGAGGACGGCAATCCGGTGGAGATCTCGAACTTCTTCGCCGAGAGCCGCGGCACGGCGCCGGCCGGCTCCGGAGGCCCTGGCCCGGCGACCGCCGCTCCGGAGCGCCCCATGTCGCAGCGGCTGCGGCTGGTGGTGTTCATCGACGACGTCAACCTCTCGCAGGCGAACCGCGTGCGGATCCTCCAGAACACGGGGAGGTTCCTGCACTCCGAGCTCAAGCCGGGGGACGAGGTGATGCTCGTCCGCTACGCCCAGAAGCTGGACATCCGCCGGCAGCTCACGCCCGACCTCCAGCGGGTGGACGCGGATCTCGCGGAGATCCTGAAGCTTCCCACCGACGTCCGGAAGTACCAGCAGAGCTTCGGCCAGGCCATCACCAGCATCTCGGCCTCGCTGCGCGGCAGCGGAGTGCGCGGCGGCGGGGAGTCGACCGAAGGTATGGAGATCGAGCATCAGCTCGAGTCCTGGGCCGGCGAGGAGGGCATCATGGTGCAGGGGTCGCTCGACGCGCTCGACTCGGTGGTGAGCTGGCTCGCGGGCGTGCCCGGCCGCAAGGCCGTCCTCTACGTGAGCGACGGCCTGCCGATCACCCCCGGCCTGGACCTGTACACCGCCTACTCCCGCGCCCCCAAGGAGGCCTCGATCACCCAGCGGGTCCCGGCGATGAACGCCGAGAAGTACGACATGACGGCGCGCTTCCGCCAGCTCACCGCGCACGCCAGCCGCAACCGCGTGGCCTTCTATCCCATCGAGGCCTACGGCACGCGGGACGGCAGCGCGGTCTCCCTGTTCGATTCGGTCTCCCTGGAGACCCGTCAGGCGGGGCTCCGCTTCCTGGCCGACGACACCGGCGGGCGGGCCCTGCTCAACGCCACGGACGTGCCCGGCGCCCTGGCCAGGGTCGCCCAGGACTTCGAGACCTACTACTCGATCGGCTATCAGCCGAAGCGGGCGGGGGACGAGGCGGAGCACAAGATCGAGGTGAAGGTGAAGGCCCGGGGGGCCCAGGTGCGCTACCGCCAGTGGTACCGCGACAAGCCGGTCAGCGAGATCGTGGCCGAGGCCACCCTGGCGGTGATGCGCTTCGGCCCCGACGACAATCCGCTGGGCGCCAAGGTGGAGGTCGTCCCGAGCAAGAAGCCCGGCGAGACGCTGGTACGGGTGCAGGTGCCGGTCGCCAAGCTCTTCCTGCAGCCCAACGGAACGAGCCGTCAGGGCCAGCTCCGGCTCTACGTGGTGGCGAGCGGCGAGGGCTCGACCACTCCGGTCCGCCAGACCAAGCTGGTGACGGTGGAGGTCCCGGAAGCCGAAGCCGCGGCAGGCTCGAAGAAGGAGTACACCCACGAGATCGCCATCCCGCTGAAGCCGGGGTTCTACGCGTTGGGGGTGGGCATACGGGATGAGCAGGCGGCGACGACTTCTTACCTGCGGCGGGAGGTCACGGTAAGCGGGGACAGCGCGGCGCGGCGGTAAGGCTACTCCCCTCCGAACAGACCCGCCTGGATCTCCGCCGGCTCGGGCGGGGTGGCGTCCCCCACCCCCTCCTCCGGCGGCATCTCCATCTCCGCCATCTCCAGGGCGTGCGGCTCGGCGGCGATCGCCTCGATGCCGGCCGCGGCCGGCATCTCCTCAGGGAGAGGGATCGGCGGCAGGTAGACGTAGCGCCCCAGGCCGCGGTGGAACTGCATGCCGGTGGCCGCCTCGCGGGAATTGCGGAGCTGGTTGATCTTCGAGTCCAGATCGTCGATGAAGTGGAGGGCCAGGGCCTCGGGGGTCATCGGCTCCACGGGGGAGGCGAACTCCTTCTTCCCCTGATGGGAGAGGACCATGTGCTCCAGCAGGATCCGCAGGTCCTCGGGGAAGCCCGGGATCGCCGCGCAGCGCTCGATCAGCAGGTCGCGCCCCATCACCACGTGGCCGATCAGCCGCCCCTCCAGGGTGTAGTCGTTGGCGGGCATGGCCCCCAGCTCCTTGAGCTTGCCCAGATCGTGGAAGAGCACGCCCACCAGCACCAGGTCGCGGTCGAGCTCGCGGTAGTGGGAGCAGACCAGCCGCCCCAGCTCCGCCATCGAGACCACGTGCTCCAGCAGGCCGCCGCGGTAGGCGTGGTGCATCGCCTTGGCCGCCGGATGCTCCCGCAGGGCCTTGCCGTGGATGGCGATCGTCTCGGCCGCCAGGCGGCGCATCACCGGCCGCTCCACGTCCTCCGAGTAGATCCTCTCCAGTCTTCTCCAGAGATCATCGATGTCCTCCCGGGTGGACGGGATGAGCTTCGATTCGTCGAATCCGTAGTGGCGGTCGGCCTCGCTGGCCTGGCGGCACTCGTCGATGTTGAGCTGGAGCTGATCGCGGTAATTCTTCACCGAGCCGCGGAAGGCCACGAACTGGTGGGTCTCGTACGCGGCGTTAAGGGCGGGGCTGTCCGACCAGACCTTGGCCACCATCGAGCCGGTGGAATCCGCCAGCTCCATGTCCAGGAAGCTCTTGCCGTTGCGGTCCTGGCGCTGCTCCTTCTTGGTGAGCAGGGCGAACCCCTGGACGTTGTCTCCGGCCTCCCAGTCGCGGATCGGTGCATTGCGCAAAGTCTTCGGCATGGCCGACTCATAGTAGTCTCTCCCTGGCAGCCCTGCCAACCGGGAGATGGTTTCCCGATGGCATCGGGCATGCATCGAGGCATCGCGTGAAAACCCGGATTTCGCTGTTTTTCCTGCTCCTTGCCCTCCTTCCGCTCGTCCTCCTGCACGCTCAAGGGTTGCAAGAGAATGATCCGACCCTCTGGCCGGAGCCCGATCGCGCCTTCTTCCAGGACGGTCCCGGGCTGCTGCTGACGCCGGAGCAACGCACCGAGCTGCGCGGCTTCAACCCGGAGGCGCGGTCGCGTTGGATCCAGGACTTCCTGGGCCACGACCCCAACCCCGCGACGCCGGTCAACGAGCTGCGCGAGGCGATCACCCGCCGGCAGCGGCTCGCCAACGACGAGTACCTGTCGCCCCAGGACGTGCGGTGGCAGCTCCTGTTCCTCCACGGCAAGCCGGACGACCGGCTGCAGATCGACTGCGGCACCGCCTTCAAGCCGCTCGAGATCTGGAGCTACCGCACCGGCACGGGGCCGGACGGCAAGCCGCTGCTGCGCCCGCTGGTCCTCTATGCGCCCGAGCGCGGCGTGCCGTACCACCTCTGGCTGCCCAGCGACTCCAAGCGCGTGCTCTTCACCTCGCAGATGGAATACTGGCTGCAGCAGTGGGAAGAGCTGCACAGCCAGATCGGCGCCGAGCGCTTCGACCTTCAGGTCTGCAAGGAGGCGAAGAAGGTCGACGAGGCCACGGGAGTGCCCGGGTTGACCGGCGTCGGCTCGCGGAAGTCGAAGTTCCACCCGATCGACAACTCCTCCTGGCTGGCGCCGCCCAAAGAGGTCGCCTCCTGGGCCCGCGAGGCCGCGGCCACCGAGGTCCCGGACCCGGCGCCCGCCCTCAAGATCGGCTCCGCGGAGATGCGCTTCCCCGACAGCGACGGCCAGCGGATCGTCACCCGGGCGCTCGTCCAGCTTCCGCCCGACTCCGGGGTGAAGCCCTCGGCGGACGCCAAGCCCTACGTCCGCCTGATCGTCGAGGGGATGGTGGAGCAGCAGGACAAGCAGTTCGAGGACTTCCGGATGCGCTTCCAGCTCCCGGCGCCGAAGCCGGACGAGCCGGTGGTGCTGGCGATCGACCGCGCCCTGCGGCCCAAGGAGAGCTTCGTCCTGCGGCTGCACATCAAGGACGAGGTGGGCGGCGGCGAGACCTGGGTCTCGCGCGGCTTCCGGGTACCGATGGAGCCCGTCCCCGATCCGACCCCGGCGGTCGCCGTGGCCGCCCAGGGGGAGCTGGTGCCGCAGAAGACCGCGGCCGGCGCCGACAGCCTCCTCCTGCTCCCCCCTACCGAGGACGTGCTGATCGGGCTCTGGCGAGCCGAGGCGATCGTCACCGGCGAGCGCATCCAGAAGGTCACCTTCCTGGTCGACGGCAAGACCCAGCTCACCACCTCGAAGAAGCCGTTCTCGGCCGAGGTGCGCCTCTCCAGCTTCCCCACCGAGCAGACCGTGCGCGCCGAGGGCTACGACGCCGAGGGCAAGCTGGTCGCCGCCGACAACGTGATCGTCAACCAGCCCAAGGGCGCCTTCAACGTGCGGATCGTCTCCCCGGCCAAGGGGAGCCGGCCGGAGGGAAAGCAGACCCTGGCCAAGGCCGAGGTGTTCGTCCCCGACGGCCGCATCCTCCGGTCCCTGGAATTCCGGGTCAACGACAAGCTGGTCAAGTCCCTCACCAAGCCGCCCTGGCAGGCCGAGGTGCCGGTTCCGGAAGGCGACCTCGTCTACCTGACCGCGGTGGCGACCCTGGACGACGGCACCCACGTCGAGGCGCTCCGCTACCTGCGGGCTCCCGAGAACGTCTCCGAGGTGGACGTCGATCTCGTCGAGCTCTACACGGCGGTGACCGACCGCTCGGGCAACCTGGTCAACGATCTCAAGCAGGAGGACTTCGAGGTCTACGAGGCGGGCAAGAAGCAGGAGATCGTCAAGTTCGACGCGGTGAAGAACCTGCCGCTGACCGTCTGCATGCTGATCGACACCTCGGGCTCGATGTCCTCCTCGCTCGCCTCCGCCCAGCAGGCGGCGACCGGCTTCCTGCAGAGCGTGATGAAGCCGGGGGACAAGGCCTTCGCGGTCAGCTTCGCCCGCCGGCCGCGGCTGGAGATCGCGCCTACCGACGACATCGGAGCCGTCATCCAGGCGATCTCCGGGCTCCAGGCCGTGGGCGACACGGCGCTCCACGACGCCCTGGTCCACAGCCTCTACTACTTCCGCGGCGTCAAGGGGCAGCGGGCCCTGGTGCTGCTCTCCGACGGCGACGACAACTCCAGCTACATCACCTACAAGGAGGCGATGGAGTATGCCAGCCGGAGCGGCGTCGCGGTCTACACGATCGGCCTCAACCTCTCCTTCCTGGACACCGGGATCAAGTCCAAGCTCAACGAGCTCTCGA
>JAICSG010000235.1 GCA_025937035.1 Thermoanaerobaculia bacterium
GCCACAGGATTGTTGCTGGTTCGGCAGACCTTCCGTCGCTGGAGCTCGGTGAGGATCGATCCATGAAGCCGAAGCAACTGGAGCTCAGTGAGATCTTGCAGTTCCAGACCCATCTTGTTCCCCATAGCTTATTAATGAAAATGGCCCAACCCTATTCACCTTCCCCGACCACTCCGGCCAACCTCGGATTCAACCTCCGTCCCCACGCCCACCGGACCGCCAGCTTTAGCACTACTGGACCAGAGAAAAGGGAACGGCTGTTCATCTATCTCACTCTCATACCTACACTTAGAACATCGTAAGCCTATCCCCGTATCTGCGTCAACACGCTCGGACCCTGTCGTATAAGCACCCAGGCGTTGGGAGTGTTATCCGTCAGGACTGGGACGATAGGCATTCTGGGCCCGGAGGTCCGGCTTCTTCTCTATCTCTCAAGGAGAGAATGACTTGGAGACAGCCTCCGCGGGGTGGAGGCCGGTGCTTATCCGGTGGAATCCGGACGGATTTGCACCCTGTGCAAATCTGCCGGTTCGGTTATCGCGCCCCAATGGGGCTTGGAGGAGGGCTGGGACCGATCGCAACCCAGCCCGTTGGGCTGGGCTAAGGGAGCCCAGGCCTTCGGCCCGGAAGGCAGCCTGATCCCTCCGGAGTTGAGTCGTTCCAACGCTGGCTCTCTTGCGGCGCGCGGTCGGCTTGAGGCCCGAAGGGCCGCCCTTCCTTAGCCCAGGGCAGCGCCCTGGGTAGGAGGGGAGAGATCAAACCTGAGGCCTGAAAGGCCGCGCTAACTTCCGGATCTCCAGCCACGGCCTAGACGGTTCCCCCGATCCCTCCGTATACCAGGACGCCTCGAGACGCTCGCTCGAAGATCCACCCGGAGAGGCGGCTGCTCTTTGACATTTGAAGCACTGCCAGGGGATGGATCGGGCCCGTCCTCCTGGCAGCCCTCCTCGGCTGCCACCCGTATGCGGGGGCGGGTGGCAGCCCTATTTCCTCAGCCGTCGCCGATCAATCTGACAAAGGGCTGGGCTCTCGTCCCCATCGCATCCGCACCCCCTCCCCCCACGCCGCGGGCAGCAGCGAGAAGAGGGAGCGATCCGAGAAGAGCCAGGCGTGGAGGGCCTTGGCGCCCCGCCAGGCCGGGAGGCCCAGCCAGGGCTCCTCCAGGAGCAGAGCGTTGAGGAGGGGCTGGAGCAGCCGGCGCTCGGCGGGGCCGGCGTCCAGGGCGTCGGGGAAGGCCTCGGCGCCGGGTACCCCTTGGAGCGCCAGCAGCCAGAGCGGGCACCAGACCGCCCGCGACGGCCATCCTCTCGCCTCCTCCACCAGCCGCTCCCTCACCTCCGGCGGGGCTGGCAGCAGCAGCTTGAGATCGGCCAGCCAGCGCAGCCCGCCGCAGAAGGCATGACGGGAGAGGTGCAGGCAGGCCACCAGGAGCTGGTGCTCGGGGGCGAGCACGCGGAAGGAGCCGCCGTCGAGATCCACGCGGCGGCTGCGTTCCCAGAGCCGCTCGGTGAAGCCGGCGGGGGATTCCACGTCGATGTCCCAGTGCAGCTCGACGGTAGCGCCATGGCGCTGGTAGCCGAGGTGGAAGTGCTCGCGCAGCATGCCGGCGCGGTCGAGGTAGGACTCGTCGACCGCGAAGCCGAGGCCGGCGAGGATCTCCTCGGCGCGCCCGAGGTCCTCCCGCCGCAGCAGGATGTCGACGTCGCACTGGAAGCGGCCGGCCAGCCCCGGCCGCTCGGCGCGCAGGCCGGAGCCCTTGAGCAGGATGAAGGGGACGCCGGCGGCGTCCAGGCGGGCGAGCCCCTCGCGGAGCTCCTCGTCGCGGCGGAGGTTGTCCACCGCCACGGCGAAGACGTTGCGGCGCATCTCGCCGAGCCAGGAGGTAGCCTCCGGGCCCAGCCGCCGCTGGTGGGGGGTGAGGGCCTCCAGGAGATAGGACTCGACCTGGAGGCGGGCGGCGTGGCCGGCGAGAGCGCCGAGGTCCACGCCACCCAGAGAGAGCGCCTCAGGACAGTCCAGACAGAGGCCGATCAGAACCTGCTGCGCGGGCCGGATGACCGGTCTCTCCATCTCGTCAGGGCAGCGGGATGTGGAAGCTCACCGTCGAGAACACCGCCATCTGCGCCTTGACCACCGTGTCGTTGGGGCAGTAGTTGCCGCCGCCGCAACCGGCGGTGATGCCCCGGTCCGTGATCTGCTTCACCCAGGGGGCGAAGGGGCTGCTGCACGGCACGTCGGCGAAGGGGTCGGTCGTGCAGGCCGGCGGCACGTACGAGGGCCCCTCCACCGTCTTGATCAGGAAGACGGCCATCTGGTTGCGCGTCACCGGATTGGTCGGGCAGTAGTTGCCGTTGCCGCAGCCGGCCGTCACGCCCCGGCGGACCAGCTCCTCCACCCACGGCGCCAGGGGGTCCGAGCAGGGCAGGTCGTTGAACGAGGCCGTGGTGCAGGGGGGCGGGGTGTAGGCGGCGCCCTCCTTGGCCTTCAGCAGCAGCAGGGCCATCGAGCCGCGGGTCACCACGTCGTTGGGGCAGAAGTTGCCGCTGCCGCAGGGGTCCATCACGCCCGCGATGCGGACCGCCTCGATGAACCGCCACGCGAAGTAGGTGTAGGGGACGTCGAGGTAGGTGTGGTAGTCGAACGAGGCGCAGGCCTTGTCCGTGGTGGAGATGGCGGCGCCGCGGGAGGGGTGGACGCCGAGGCTCTGGTACATCGTGGCGTCGGTGTCCGTATGGTGCTCGAAGCCCACGGCGTGGCCCAGGAAGTGGGTCATCATCTCCTGGAAGTCGGTCTCGCCCAGGCACTGGGAGCCGTCGTTGACCAGAACGGCCACGCCCGTGAGCGGGTGCCAGTTGTTGCCGTCATGATTCAGGGTCTGGCCGGCGTTGTACGAGTAGCCGTACATCGCCACCGTGCCGCAGCAGGTCGTGCTCGTCCAGCCCGCGGGCACCGTGCCGGTGCAGGCGGTGAGCGCCGGGAGCTGGTTGCAAGGGTCGTTGAAGGTCACCTCGCCGGAGACGTAGCCGTTGTTGCCCCCGCAAGCGGCCGAGCTGGCCTTGGAGCCCGCGTAGAGCAGGTTGATCGCCGAGGTGTTGTGATTGGTCCACGCCGCGGCCCCGTTCTGGACGGCGGCGGCGCCACCGTCCGAGATCCCCACCTGGCCCGGGGTCGTGCTGAAGTAGCTGACCGTGGTGCCGGTCTCGAACCCGAACCAGCGGAGGGGGGTCAGGTCGGGTGTCGCGGCGTTCGGATCGGCGGCCACGTAGCGGCAGGCCGCGGGGGCGCTGGGCACCGAGACGCCCGGCGGATTGGCGGCCGTCACGTCGCCGGTGGCCTTGGTCTCGGCGAGCAGCGCGAGATCCTTGGTGGTGGCCTCCGACGCCTGGCGGTGCCAGGGGGCGCCGCCGTGCGCCGCGGTGAGCTGCGGCAGCAGATCCTTCTCCCGGTAGGTCCCGATCGCCTCGACGCCGGGGCGCGGCAGGATGTCGAGCTCGGCGGCCTCGGCCACCGGCTGGAGAAGGCCGGTCCCCGGCACCTCCCGCAGGAGGCCGTAGGAGGCCATCTGCAACTTCCAGGCGCCCTTGGCCGCGGGGGCCAGGAAGAGCAGGTACCGCGCGCCCTTGGCGAAGCGGGGACTGCCGGGCACCCGGAAGCCGTGCTCGCCCACCACCCCGCCCGGGGTCTCCAGGGTCAAGGTCCGTCCGGCATCCTGACCCGCCACGTTCTGCACGACCCGGAAGCTGGTGAACGTGAAAGGGATCTCGCCACGCAGCTCGCTGCGGGAATCGATGGCTTCCGCCAGGACCACCGAGGAGCTGACCCGGGCGAGCTCACCCAGGTTCGCGGGGGGTGCGACGGTGGCCGCGGAGCCCGGCAGGGCGACCGCGATCAGGAACAGAGCCAACAGAGCGGGGACGAGAGCTCGGGAGACTTGGGGCATAGGAGCACTCCTTTGATGAAACCTTTCCAACTGCGGAAGAGCGGAGCTCAGTCGATTGTTCTTCCAGAGGTCTGCTCTCCCCTGTACGAGCGGGATTCAAGACAACGCGCCACGTAAGAGCAAAAGCCGTGCCGAAAATCGGGCACGCGGCTCGCAAGGGACTCGATCACCAGTAGAACCGGCCGCAGCCCGGGCCGGGGCACCAGCGCTTCAACCGGGAGATTCAACGATGACCAAGCGCCTGCTCGCAGCTTCTTTCGTCTGTTTGCCTGTCTGGATATCTCTCTCCCCCGCCCGGGCCACCACCGTGGCTCCTCCACCCAACCTCGGGGCCCTCGCCCGGGTCAGCCAGTCGGTAACTTTTGCAGAGGCCGTGGAGTCCTGGGTCGAGGAGGGTGAGACGATCCCGGTCACCGTCACCCGCTTCAACCTGCTCCAGCCGGTGACGGGCGCCCGGACGAGCGACGTCTTCGAGGTGGTGGAGCCGGGCGGGCGGGGCAAGGAGCGCGCCGCGGCGGTCGCCGGCGCGCCGCGGTTCGAGACGGGCCACGCCTATCTCCTCTTCCTCGATCGCGCTCCAGGCAGCCGCTGGCGGGCCAAGATGATGTCCTACGGCCTCCTGGAGGAGGTCGCCGGGACCGGCCTGCTGCGCCCCCTGGCCGCGGCCCGGCACGTCGAGCTGAAGAGCCTGCTGCCCGCCGAGCCGGTGGGCCTGTATAAAAAAGACGCCCTTCTCCAGCACCTGCGGGAGGTGGCCAGGGGGGCGGCCTGGGACGCCAAGCGGGTGGCCGCGACCGGGGCGCCGCTGACCTCGACCCAGCTCAAGGCGATCGCCAACAGCCCGCAGTACTGCGTCTTCATGCCCGACCCCGACGACAGCCTGCCCATGCGCTGGTTCGGCTTCGAGACCGGCAAGACGGTCTCCATGCTGGCCACCACGCCGGGCCAGAACGGGGTCTCCGACGGCGGCGTGAGCGCGGTCCAGCAGGGGATGGCCGCCTGGTCGGGCTACTCCGACGCGGTGATCCGCTACACCTTCGACGGCACCCGGGCGAGCAACATCACCTGCTCGGGCAACTTCGACTACGACCAGGGGGCGGTGATCTTCAACGACCCCTGCAACGACATCGCGGACCTCAGCTCCTGCCAGGGGACGCTCGCCTTCAGCGGCGCCATCTACGACCCCAACAGCACGCAGCCCCACGACGGCCAGGACTGGCATCCCATCCTGTCGACCTTCTCGGTGATCAACAACGGCGCCGAGTGCGTGGGCGATACCTCCTTCAAGGAGACGGTCGCCCACGAGCTCGGGCACACCATGGGCTTCGGCCACCACGATCCGCCCAACCCCGGCGACGCCCTCATGTCGGCCTATCTCAAGGGGGACGGCCGGGGCGCCTCGCTCGCCATCGTGGACGAGCAGTGCGCCTCGTTCGACTACCACACGTTCCTCGACGTCCCCTACAACTACTGGACCTGGCGGTGGATCGAGGCGATCGAGAACGCCGGGGCGGCCACCCGGTGCAGCGACGGCAACTACTGCCCGGGCGCTCCCATGACGCGGGACGAGATGGCGATCTTCCTGCTGCGGGCCAAGGAGGGCGGCAGCTACGCGCCCCCCGCCTGCACCACCCCGATGTTCGCCGACGTCCCCTGCTCCAGCCCCTACGCGCCCTGGATCAACGAGCTGGTACGGCGAGGGGTGACCGCCGGCTGCGGCAACGGCAACTACTGCCCTGGCACCTCGGTCACCCGCTCCCAGATGGCGGTCTTCCTGCTGGCCACCCTCCAGGGGCCGGGCTGGACGCCGCCCGCCTGCGGCACCCCCTCGTTCGCCGACCTGCCCTGCTCCAGCCCGTTCGCCGCCTGGGTGGACGAGCTGGCGCGGCGGGGGGTGACCGCCGGCTGCGGCGGTGGCGACTACTGCCCCAACACCACGATCAACCGGGACCAGATGGCGGTCTTCCTGGCGACCAACTTCAGCCTGCCGGTGCCGCCGGCTCCGCCGTCGCAGTAAGGCGAGCCTGGAAAGTGCGGGCCCACTGTAGAGACGCCCTGCGGGGCGTCTCTGGGGTGGTGTCTTCAGCCGCGCAATCCCCCAGGCCCCGCGGGAGCACTGTGGCAAAACAGGCTATTTCCTCCGCCTCGGAGACGCCCCACGGGGCGTCTCTACAGTGAGGGATCTCGCCTTTCGAGACACTCTCTTAGGCGATGAATTAGAATCCGTGGGCTTTCGCGAGAGCCCACGGATGCGTCTTCAAGTCACCGATCCCCATCGCCTGCGCGCCGTCCATGTCGGCGGCTATTGGCGTGGCCCCAACGACATGGTCCGGCAGATGATGCTGGGCCTGCGCGCCGCCGGGGCCGAGGTGCTCGAGTACTGCACGGACGACCACCGGCAAGCCCTCGACACCGAGGGGCGCCTCTACGACCGGGGGACCACCGGGCCGGTCTGGCTGCGCTGGGAGCACCTGCGGGAGCCGGTCGAGCGCTTCGAGCCCCATCTGATCGTCTGCAACGCCGGGGGGCTCTCCTTCCGCCCGGACGTGGCGCGGGCCCTGCGCCGCCGCGTCTGCCTGCTGGGGATCGCCCTCTCCGACCCGGACGTCTTCGAGCCGGCCACCCGCCATTTCGCGGCCAACTTCGATCTCTTCCTGAC